>NZ_CAUQCJ010000008.1:0-57430 GCF_963516515.1 uncultured Streptococcus sp.
TGAATCAAAAAATACCACACGAAATTGTTGCTCGCCGTGCTGGTGACCCAGCCAGTGTCCTAGCAGATGCTTCAAAAGCTAAAAAATACCTTGATTGGAAGGCTAGTTACTCTCTTGAAGATATTATTTTATCGGATTATCATTGGCGGGTTAAAGAAGGTAAAAACATTTTAGAATAGGATAACAAAGGAGAAAGTCTTGTTGCTCTCTCCTTGTTTCATCCATTAAATTATCAGAAAATTTATTGACAGATTAAAAATTTCGTGTTACATTTATATCTGCAGGTATCTTTCGATACCAAATCTACATGAAAGGACTGGGTATGAAACTTTCTCATTATTTAATTGGCTTACTTCTACTCCTAGTCTTTCTCTCCATTAGCATTGGAACCAGTGATTTTTCATGGGAAAAGCTCTTTGCTTTCGACCAGCAGACCTGGCTTCTCTTTCAAGAGTCCCGTCTTCCAAGGACGATTAGCATTCTCCTGGCTGCATCTAGCATGAGTATGGCAGGACTTCTCATGCAGACTATTACCCAAAATCAGTTTGCTGCACCGAGTACAGTTGGGACTACTGAAGCCGCCAAACTAGGAATGGTATTGAGCCTCTTTGTCTTTCCATCGGCTAGTCTGACCCAAAAGATGGTCTTTGCTTTTGTTTCATCCATCTTATTTACCCTCTTCTTCCTAGCCTTTATGACCATTTTTACTGTAAAGGAAAGGTGGATGTTACCTCTAATTGGGATTATTTATAGTGGGATTATCGGTTCTGTGACAGAAGTTATCGCCTATCGGTTCAATCTGGTTCAGAGTA
Organism: uncultured Streptococcus sp.; assembly: GCF_963516515.1. Lineage (GTDB taxonomy): Bacteria > Bacillota > Bacilli > Lactobacillales > Streptococcaceae > Streptococcus. The sequence continues at coordinate 813 of NZ_CAUQCJ010000008.1, forward strand.
TGACTGCTTGGACCCAGGGGTCCTTCTCCATGATTCAGACCCATCAGTATGAGTGGCTCTTCTTAGGCCTCATTATCCTGATTGCCGTTTGGAAATTGTCCCAAACCTTTACCATCATGAATCTGGGCAAGGAAACCAGTGAGAGTCTGGGGATTTCCTACTCCCTGCTTGAAAAACTGGCCCTCTTTCTGGTCGCGCTAACGACAAGTGTCACCATGATTACCGTGGGTGGCTTACCATTTCTCGGAGTTATTGTTCCCAATCTTGTTCGCAAGCGCTATGGAGATAATCTAAGTCAGACCAAACTCATGGTCGCACTGGTCGGTGCCAATCTAGTTCTGGCCTGCGACATCCTATCCCGAGTTCTGATTCGGCCCTATGAGCTGTCTGTCAGTCTTCTACTAGGAATCATCGGCAGCCTCGTCTTTATCCTACTTCTTTGGAGAGGGGGACGAAAAGATGCAGTCTAAAAGCAAACATACCAAGCTCTTCTGGATTCTCATTATTCTTGCCATCGGAGCTTGTCTCCTCTACTTTTGGCCCATCACCCATCTATCTGCCTTTGCCTGGAAGTTGCGTTCCCAAAAAATCGTCGTTTATCTCTTGGTAGCTATCGCGACTGGGATTTCAACCATTAGTTTTCAAACCCTAACAGAAAATCGCTTCCTAACACCTAGTATTTTAGGAATCCAATCCTTCTACGTCCTACTGCAAACTCTACTACTGGTTTTTGAAAGCAAGCTTCTTCAGCTTGGCAAGTCTCCCATCTTAGAATTCCTAGTTTTACTTCTGCTTCAATCCCTCTTCTTTCTCGCCTTACAAGGCTACTTGAAGACACTGATGAAGCAAGACCTGGTCTTCATTCTGCTGGTCTGTCTAGCCCTCGGAAGTCTCTTTCGAAATATCAGTACCTTCCTTCAGGTCTTGATGGATCCAAACGAATACGATAAACTGCAGAACAGTCTCTTTGCCTCCTTTCAACATCTCAACACTTCCATCCTAGCCATCGGTTCTCTGATTATCCTTGCTTTGACAATCTTTTTCTTTCGGAAAGCAGTCATTCTGGATGTCTTGCACCTGCAAAGAGAAACGGCTCAGATATTGGGACTCGATGTTGAAAAAGAACAGAAAGAACTCCTCTGGGGCATCGTACTTTTGACCTCAACGGCCACTGCCTTGGTAGGTCCTATGGCCTTCTTCGGCTTTATGCTAGCCAACCTCACCTACCTAATCGTCAAAGACTATCGGCACAAGTTGCTCTTTATCGTAGCCATTCTGATCGGATTTATCAGTTTGACCTTGGGGCAAGCTCTGATTGAACGAGTCTTTGCACTGGAAATTCGCATCGGCATGATCATCGAAAGTGTGGGTGGTTTCTTATTCTTTATCTTACTCTACAGGAGGGCGCGTCGGTGAAACTGGAAAACATTGACAAATCCATTCAAAAACAGGATATTTTGCAAGGCATTACGCTTGAAGTCAGTCCTCAGAAACTGACAGCCTTCATTGGTCCAAATGGTGCTGGAAAATCGACTCTCCTCTCCATCATGAGCAGACTGACCAAGAAAGATCAGGGAATTCTCAGTATCAAAGGACGTGAAATCGAAAGTTGGAATTCGCAAGAACTGGCCCAAGAACTCACCATCCTAAAACAGAAAATCAATTACCAAGCCAAATTGACTGTTGAAGAACTGGTCAGTTTTGGACGTTTTCCCTACAGCCGAGGTCGACTTAGATCAGAAGACTGGGAAAAAATCCGAGAAACTCTGGACTATCTGGAATTGACAGACTTAAAAGATCGCTACATCGATAGCCTGTCTGGGGGACAACTCCAGCGCGTCTTTATCGCTATGGTACTGGCCCAGGATACGGACTTTATCTTACTAGACGAACCGCTCAACAATCTTGATATCAAGCAAAGCGTTAGCATGATGCAAATTCTTCGGAGACTGGTGGAGGAACTCGGCAAGACCATTATCATCGTCCTCCACGATATCAACATGGCTAGTCAGTATGCAGATGAGATTGTCGCCTTCAAGGATGGTCAAGTCTTTAGCAAGGGAAGGACAGATCAAATCATGCAGGCTGACCTGCTCAGTCAACTCTATGAGATTCCCATCACGCTGGCGGATATCAATGGCAAAAAGATCTGTATCTATAGCTAGTAACATAGAAACTCGAGTTAGAGAACCCTCAGTCTCTTAGCTAACAAGCCTATCAAAGAGACTACCTAAATCGTTATCACATTTTAAAAAAGGAGAAATCATGAAAACATCCCTTAAATTTTATCTCACTGCCCTAGTGGCCAGCTTCTTACTCTTACTTGGTGCATGTAGTACCAACTCAAGCACTAGTCAGTCGGAAACAAGCAACTCTGCTCCAACAGAGATAACCATTAAAAGTTCATTAGACGAAGTCAAACTTTCAAAAGTTCCTGAAAATATTGTGACCTTTGACCTTGGTGCTGCGGATACTATTCGTGCTCTAGGATTTGAAAAAAATATCGTTGGAATGCCTACAAAAACAGTACCAACCTATCTCAAAGACCTAGCTGGAAAAGTTAAAAATGTTGGTTCTATGAAAGAACCTGATTTAGAAGCTATCGCCGCCCTTGAGCCTGATTTGATTATTGCTTCCATACGTACACAAAAATTCGTAGACAAATTCAAAGAAATCGCCCCAACCGTTCTCTTCCAAGCAAGTAAGGACGACTACTGGACTTCTACCAAGGCTAATATCGAATCCTTAGCAAGCGCCTTTGGTGAAACTGGTACACAGAAAGCCAAGGAAGAATTGGCCAAGCTAGACAAGAGCATCCAAGAAGTCGCTACTAAAAACGAAAGTTCTGACAAAAAAGCCCTTGCCATCCTCCTCAACGAAGGAAAAATGGCTGCCTTTGGTGCCCAATCTCGTTTCTCTTTCTTGTACCAAACCTTGAAATTCAAGCCAACTGATACTCAATTTGAAGACTCACGCCACGGACAAGAAGTCAGCTTTGAAAGTGTCAAAGAAATCAATCCTGACATCCTCTTTGTCATCAACCGTACCCTTGCCATCGGTGGGGACAACTCTAGCAACGATGGCGTCCTAGAAAATGCCCTCATCGCTGAAACTCCTGCTGCTAAAAATGGTAAGATCATCCAACTAACACCAGACCTCTGGTATCTAAGTGGAGGCGGTCTTGAATCAACAAAACTCATGATTGAAGACGCACAAAAAGGCTTGAAATAAGCAACTTCAAACTCAACTAACATCTTTACATGATAAAACGCATCCTATCAGACTCACTCAAACTTGATAGGATGCGTTTTTATCATTTTAAAATCTGTTTACCTATCCTCATTCCCCTTCTTGATTTCGTTTGAGGGAAAAGTGGTCTGGGACAGGGTCCTTACCTGTTTTCGACCAGGGATGGCAACGTAAAATCCGAGCCAAACCCATCAAGACACCCTTAAAGCCATGTTTTTCAATAGCCTGAATCATATAGTTGGAACAAGTCGGCTCAAAGCGACAAGAAGGTGGAAAGGCTGGTGAGATAAAACGTTGGTAAAAGCGCACAGGCGCTATTAAAATTCGTTTCATTATTTCTTGGTTACAGCCATGGTGTGTAGTTGGCTGATTTCTTTTTTGTTAAGGCGACGCGATTCACCTGGACGGAGACCTGTCAAATCTAGGTGTCCAAAACGAGTTCGAGACAACTTATCTACTTGGAGACCGACAGCTTCAAACATCTTTTTAACCTGATGGTTACGCCCTTCATGGATAGTCAACTGTACCACAGAGCGATTTTTAACTGGATCCACTTTGAGAATCTCATAGACAGCAGGCTTAGTTTTCTTGCCATCAATCTCAAGACCACGAGTCAAGGGACGGAGATTGTCCCTATTAGCCACACCTTTGACACGCGCAACATAGACCTTATCAATCTCATTACGAGGGTGAATCATCTCATCCGTAAAATCCCCATCATTGGTCAAAATCAAGACTCCTGATGTATCCCAGTCCAAACGACCTACAGGGTAGATGCGCTCTTTGACGTTGGGCAAGAGGTCGACAACCGTCTTGCGGCCCTTGTCATCTGTCACACTGGAAATGACACCGCGTGGTTTGTTAAGCAGATAATAGACCTTTTCTTCGTTGTAGATAGGTTGACCTTCAACTTCGACCTTGTCGCCTGACTTGATAGTCGTTGCTAGTTCACGTACCACTTGGCCGTTAACCGTCACCAAACCTTGCTTGATCAGCTCTTCTGCTTTTCTCCTACTGGCCACACCTGCGTGGGCAATATACTTATTGATTCTCATCTTCTTCTATCCTTTCACCAAATAATTGGCTTTCTTGGGCTTGAATCTCAAGCTCATCAATCACTGGTAATTCTTCCAAATGGTTAATTCCCATATAATCTAGGAAATAATCTGTAGTCACATAGAGATTGGGGCGCCCTAACACTTCTTTTTTCCCGTCTTCTTTAATCAAGTCAAAAGCCTGCAACTTTGCCAAGGCTCCACTCGAGTTAACCCCACGAATGGCATCAATTTCTATCCGTGTGATGGGCTGCTTGTAGGCAATAATGGACAAGGTCTCAAGGGCAGCCCGAGACAAGCTCTGGTTGATCGGCGCCTTGGAATATTCCTTCAACACCTCTGAAAACTGAGGCTTGGTCACCAATCTGTAGGCCGTACCTGTCTCAATCAGAGCCAAACTGGAATCTGGGTCATTTTCATACTTCTGGGCTAATTTTTCTAAACTCTGTTGGATGCCTGTCGGTGGCAGAGAGAGGAGTTCAGCTAACTGGCGGACCCTAATCCCATCTTCACCCGCTACAAACAAGAGCGCTTCTATTTTTGCTAAAGTACTCATCTTTCCTCTCTATCAAGTCTAGCTTTGTGCCACTTGACTTTCTTCCTTCTTTTCCATGAGATAGATATCTCCGAAGCTCTCCTCTTGCACAAGAATCAGCTCCTGAGTTTTGATTAACTCTAAGGTCGCCAAAAAGAGGGTAATGACCTCTTGGACATTCTGGGCTTCCTTGAACAAATCCTGCAAGCGTAACTGGTCTCGGCCAGCCAAGGACTCTTTCACGATGACCATCATGTCCTCAATCTTATACTCATCCCGCAAGATAGTCGTGTGATTTTGTGCAAACTCCTCTTTTTTCTTGGCTAGGATATTTGAAAAAGCCAAAAAGAGGTCAATGGTCGTCTTGTCATGCACAAGCTCCGCATCTTCGTAAATCAACTCTGTCGGTGCTTTAGAATAATACTGGGCCCGTTCTTGGTGCTTGGCTTCCAAGTGCTCCCCCAAGAGTTTGAACTTGCGGTATTCTTCGATTTGGGAGAGAAGATCCTGCTCCAGATCATCCTCCAAGTCTGTCACTTCTGCTACCTTTGGAAGAAGCTTACGGCTCTTGATCAGCATCAGCTGACTGGCCATAACCATATACTCACCTGTCACTTCCAGACGCATGGCCTGCAGGGTTGAAACATAAGCTAGATACTGTTCGATGACTTCTGTAATAGGCACATCGTAGATATCCATCTGGTACTTAGAAACAAGATGCAAGAGCAAGTCCAGGGGCCCTTCAAAATCTTTTAATTTAATATCCATTATCTATATTTTTCTAAGGTCAGGACTGTTTTTAATCCTAATGTTTTTGCAATCTCGTACAAATCGACCTTCTTTTCTATTTGTCTTAAAATGAACTGTTCCCGCAAGGCTTGGGCTGATAAGGTTGGAAAACCTTTCTCCTTGACAAAGGACTCTAGCTGGCGGAAGGCCCACTGACGAGAATAAGCTTTCCCTCCCCTTTCAAACAGATAGGTCTGCCCCATCAAGGGTTCCAATTCTAAAAGCAAGGTCGTGGGAATGGTAACAATCCTCTGTTGGGAAGCCTTGTTGATTCTCAAAACCTGAAAATCAAGATTGATATCCGCAACCTTGAGGGATAAAATCTCGCTTGGCAAGAGTCCTATTTCCAAGATAAGAAGCGCCAGCAAGCGTCCTTCTGGATAATTACTTTCCTGCCAAAAAGAGTCTAGGTCTAACAGTTCTGGTTTTTCGGTCTTCTTTTCAGCTTGCTTGGCCAATTGCAAGCGGTAAAAGCTGTCCACCTCTCCTTTTTGATAGAGAAAGTAGAGAAATTGGTTACAGGCTGACATCTTTCGCTTCTGGGCGCTGATTTTTAGATTGGCTAGCTGGGCTTGGTAAATCTTGAGACTGGTCTCAGAAATCCGCTCGCCCACAATGTCTAAAAATTGCTCCAAATCATACTTATAAGATTGCTTGGAATTGGCAGACAAGCCCTGCTTTTCCTCTAAAAAGGCTGAAATCCTATCTCTCATCTGCATCGAATCTCATAGTCCTTACTAAAGTCATGCAAGAGGGCATTGACAGCCTTGAGGATAGATTTGCGCGTGATAATCCCTTGGAAAATACCTTCTGCGTCCACAACTGGCAAGAAAGACTCATCTACCAGCTTGTGCAAGACCTCCGTAATGGTAAAATCAGGCGAAACGACCGCTACGTCTGTTTTGGTCATGTGGACAATGTCCGTATCCGCCATGATTTCTGAGCTCAAGTCATGCTCCATCTGATAAGCCATAATATCTCTAAGCCCGATAGTCCCAACAAATTGTTTTTCATCGGTTACAACAGGAACACGGGTATAGGTCATCTGACTGAGCAAGAGGGTCGCATGATCCGCATTGTGGGTATCAATCAACACAGCTAGATTTTCAGCAGGGGTCAAAAAAGTTTCCTCTTGCCCCAACAAGAAAGTCTCAAACTCCTTGGCAATCATCGGCTAAACTCCTTGGACAAGCCCGGATACACCTCATGGTCTCGTGTCAAAAAGTCCACTTTGAAATAACTATCATCAATCTCCACACGAGCATAGAGACATTCTCTGATGGTCCCACGTGGTTGACTGATAGAGCCTGGATTTAGAAAAAGAGTCTTTCCTTCCATCCAAGCATTTGGCACATGCAAGTGACCATAGAGGCAGATATCGGCTTCTTCTTCCTGAGCCCAGTAGTCCAACTTTTGAAAGTTGAAATTGATGTCAAACAAGTGACCATGGGTTTGGATAATCTTGGTCGAACCAAGCTCAGTCACCAAACGTTCTGGGTAGCCGGCGTAGAAGTCCATGTTCCCTTTAACAACACGGATGCCTTCCCAAAGTGGAGAATCAGGACGCAGTTCAGAATCGCCGTTATGAAAAACGGCATCAACTTTGCCCACATAGCGATCACGGATTTCTTCCACAATCAAGCTATCGCCATGGGAATCGCTCATTACAATGATGGTTTGCTTTGCCATGATGGAAATACCTCCAAAAGTTTCTTAACGGCTAAGGCACGGTGAGATTGACTATTTTTTTCTTCAAGGGTTAATTCAGCTGAGGACTTGCCTGTCTCTCCTACCAGGAAGAGAGGATCGTAACCAAAGCCATTTTCACCCTTAGGTTCAAAGTTAATGTAGCCTGGCCAGTCTGCTTCAACAACCAAGCTTTCCTTGTTTGGACTGGCTACGACTAGGGTTGTATGGAATTGAGCCGAGCGGTCCTTGAGTTCAAAGACCATGGCCAATTCGTGCAAGAGTTTGGCATTGTTTTCACGGTCAGTAGCTCCCACACCCGCAAAACGAGCTGACCAGACACCTGGCAAGCCGCCTAGGACATCGACTTTGAGACCAGAATCATCTGCCAGAACCATCTTGCCTGTTAACTGTGAAATGGTTTCTGCCTTGAGGCGGGCATTTTCTTCAAAGGTCATACCTGTTTCTACTACTTCAGGTAGGTCAGGATAGTCATTGAGATTTTCCACATCGTAGCCTAGCTTGTCAAAGATAGCTCGGAATTCCTTGGTCTTGCCCTCGTTACGAGTCGCAATCAACAGGGTTTCTCTGACCTTGTTTGTCTCAAAGAAATCATGAACATTGACCCCTTCTTTGGGCAATTCCACATACAAGAGTTGCCCATTTTCAACCAAGAGCAGAGCCCCTTGACGTTGAATGACTTCCAAATTTCGGCCCATTTCTTGGTTGAGGATATCTACCACAAAGGACAATAAACGGTAGCGAGAACCATAGCGTAAAACAGTAACTGAAATCGGGAAACCTCGTTCCTCGTCTCGAAAGATTTTGGCCAATCCAACCAGAGGGAAATCCAAGTCTTCATCAGTCAACGTCCGGACGCCACCAAAAATACTATAGGACCCGACATACCAGTCCTGGTCATCCTTGTATTCATAAATTTTATTTGTCATAATTCTACATGCTCCACATGAATTTCTTTTTCCAGCCATTCTTCACCTATTTGGGCAAAACTTTGGCTGCTAGCTGTTGTGTAAAAACGGTGTTGGAGTGGTCCAGCATCACGACCACGATTGATTTCAAAATAATTGAGTAAGACTGAGATATCCCGTACGCACTCTGCCCCACTATCAATGAGCTGAACCTTTGGCCCCATGACATTTTGAATAATGGGTCTGAGAAGTGGATAATGGGTACAGCCCAAAATCAGGCTATCCACCTTTCCTACCAAGGGACGCAGAGTTTCATAAACCACTTTCTTGGTGACACTGGTTGACAGGGCACCTGACTCCACCAAGGGGGCAAACTTGGGACAGGCCAAACTCTCCACCTGTAAGTCCGGATCCAGATCATGAATTTTCTGACGATAGATGTCTGATTGGACCGTCATTGGCGTTCCAATCACCCCGATTTTCCCACCTTGGCTGGACTTGATGGCTGCCGAAGCTCCTGGCAAAATTACACCTAGGACAGGAATGTCTAGTTGAGCCTTGATTTCTTCCCAGACGACCGCAGTCGCAGTATTACAAGCAATGACAATCATTTTGACATCCTTGGTCAAGAGAAAGTTGACCAACTGCCAAGTATATTCACGAATTTGCTCAGCAGGACGGGGACCATAGGGCGCCCGTGCCGAATCTCCAATATAGACGATTTCTTCATGGGGAAGCTGGCGCATGAGCTCGCGCACAACGGTCAAGCCCCCGACACCCGAATCCAAAAAACCAATTGGTCGATTATCCATACAGTCTTCTTTCTAGTTTTTTTCTGATTGATAGTTCATTATGATTATTGATCCTTGTGAACTGAATGACAGTCTAATCAATAACTATCTCTATTAATCATAATCAAATATCAATAGAATGCAAGGAAAAAGTCTCATTCCTAAACCCTTAGCCAACATAGTGAGAAGTCTGGAACTTTCATCCCAGACTTTTCCTTATTTATTTTTTCTTTTTATTGTTAGCAAGGGCTGCCTTTTGTTGGCGGATGATTTGGTGGTAAACTTGTTGTACCTTAGCTTCGCTTGGTTTTTGACCATTTGCACTCAAAAGAGTACGAACTGCTTCAGCATTCAAACGTGGGTTGTCAGCAAATTCTTTTTCGATTTGCTTACGAACCAAGTACATTCCTCCAAGAGCTCCTCCTAGAAAAGCTAGCACAATCAATACAATTGCTAAAAGTAAATCCATCATTTTTCTCCTGTTTCTTTTTGAGTCCCTTTCATTATACCATAAACTAGCCACACTGACCAGTTTGTTTTACGCTTTCAAGACGATACCAATACATAGTCGCCTTATACACTCGCATCTTTGACTACTTGTTTAACCAGTTTCCAGTCACATTATATAAAACTATAACTTCATATGAAAATCTCTTGCTTTCTCTGTTTTTATTTGTTATATTAAAATGGTACAAATAAAATCGGTCCATATCAGACTGTAAATAGAGCATTATATTTTTTTAAGAAAAAATGAAAGCGCTTTTAATTAATAAAGGAGGTTTCTATGGGAAATTTATTTAGGGAGAAATCCTGTCGCTACAGTATTCGGAAGCTAACAGTTGGCACAGCCTCTGTTTTGCTTGGAGCGGTTTTTCTAGCTAGTCATACCGTCTCTGCTGATACTATTGAAGTAAAGCAAAATGAGGCTACACTGGAGAAAACTACAGCTAAGACAGATACCATTACGAAAACAACTGAATCAACCGAGCACACACAGCCAAGCGAAGCAATTGACCATTCAAAACCAGTTCTAGCTAATAATAGTTCTTCTGAAACCAAACCTGCTAAGGCTAATGTTACTTCTGCTACAACTAATCAAGCAAGCACTGAAGCCATTGTCAAACCTAATGAAAATAAGGAAGCCGAAAAGCAAGAACTGCCTGTGACAAACCAAAACAACTATCAGCTAAACTATGATAAACCAACAGCTCCTTCCTATGATGGATGGGAAAAACAAGCCCTTCCAGTTGGGAATGGTGAGATGGGGGCTAAGGTTTTTGGTCTCATCGGCGAGGAGAGAATCCAATACAACGAAAAAACTCTTTGGTCAGGTGGACCGCGTCCCGACAGTACCGACTATAATGGAGGAAACTATCAGGAACGGTATAAAATTTTAGCAGAAATTCGTAAGGCTCTAGAGGATGGAGACCGCCAAAAAGCCAAACGATTAGCTGAGCGAAATCTAGTTGGTCCAAACAATTCCCAATATGGACGTTATTTATCCTTTGGTGATGTATCCATGGTTTTCAATAACCAAAAAAAGGGTCTGGATACGGTAACAGATTATCACCGTGGTTTGGATATCACAGAAGCCACTACTACCACTTCTTACACCCAAGATGGGACTACCTTTAAAAGAGAAACAATCTCAAGTTACCCTGATGATGTTACTGTTACCCACTTGACCCAAAAAGGGGACAAAAAACTTGATTTTACAGTTTGGAATAGCTTAACAAAAGATTTACTTGCTAACGGAAACTACTCAGCGGAATATTCTAACTACAAAAGTGGCCATGTTACGACAGACCCAAATGGTATCCTACTAAAAGGTACAGTCAAAGATAATGGCCTCCGGTTCGCATCCTATCTAGGAATTAAAACGGACGGAAAAGTTACTGTTCATGAGGATAGTTTAACGGTCACAGGGGCTAGTTATGCTACGCTTTTACTCAGTGCCAAGACTAACTTTGCTCAAAATCCTAAAACCAACTATCGAAAAGACATTGACCTCGAAAAAACAGTTAAAGGGATTGTCGAAGCAGCTAAGGGCAAAGACTACGAGACACTTAAAAAGGACCATATCAAAGACTATCAAAGCCTCTTTAACCGCGTCAAACTAAACCTAGGTGGAAGCAAGACTGCTCAAACGACAAAAGAGGCCCTTCAGACCTATAACCCTAGCAAAGGGCAAAAACTGGAAGAACTCTTCTTCCAATACGGACGTTATTTATTGATTAGTTCATCTCGTGATCGGACAGATGCCCTTCCTGCCAACCTACAAGGAGTCTGGAATGCCGTAGACAATCCACCTTGGAACGCTGACTACCATCTCAATGTCAATTTGCAAATGAACTATTGGCCGGCCTACATGAGCAATCTAGCTGAAACAGCCAAGCCAATGATCAATTACATTGACGACATGCGCTATTATGGTCGTATCGCCGCTAAGGAATACGCTGGCATCGAATCAAAAGATGGACAAGAAAATGGCTGGCTGGTTCATACACAGGCAACACCATTTGGCTGGACTACTCCTGGTTGGAATTACTATTGGGGTTGGTCACCAGCAGCTAATGCCTGGATGATGCAGAACGTCTATGACTACTATAAATTCACCAAGGATGAAACTTATCTAAAAGAAAAGATTTATCCTATGCTCAAGGAGACCGCTAAGTTCTGGAATTCCTTCTTGCACTATGACCAGGCCAGTGACCGTTGGGTATCTTCTCCATCCTATTCACCTGAACACGGTACCATTACCATTGGAAATACCTTTGACCAATCACTAGTCTGGCAGCTATTCCATGACTACATGGAAGTCGCCAACCATCTGAATGTCGACAAAGACTTAGTTACAGAGGTCAAGACTAAATTTGACAAACTCAAACCACTTCACATCAACAAAGAGGGACGTATCAAGGAATGGTACGAGGAAGACAGTCCACAATTCACTAATGAAGGGATTGAAAATAACCATCGCCACGTTTCCCATCTGGTAGGTCTCTTCCCAGGTACGCTCTTTAACAAGGACCAGGCTGAATACTTAGAGGCTGCACGTGCTACCCTCAATCACCGCGGAGATGGTGGTACTGGTTGGTCTAAGGCCAATAAAATCAACCTCTGGGCTCGTCTCTTAGACGGTAACCGTGCCCATCGCCTGCTTGCTGAACAGCTCAAATATTCAACCCTAGAAAACCTTTGGGATACGCACGCACCTTTCCAAATCGATGGAAACTTTGGAGCAACCAGTGGAATTGCAGAAATGCTTCTTCAATCACACACTGGCTACATTGCACCATTGCCAGCCCTTCCAGATGCTTGGAAAGACGGTCAGGTTTCTGGTCTAGTTGCCCGTGGTAACTTTGAAGTCAGCATGAAGTGGAAAGATAAAAACCTGCAAAGCCTGTCCTTCCTGGCAAATATCGGTGGAGACCTAGTTGTAGATTATCCAAATATCGAAGCCAGCCAAATCAAGGTCAATGGTAAATCTGTCAAAGCAACTGTTCTTAAAGATGGCCGCATCCAACTAGCAACGCAAAAAGGTGATGTCATTACCTTTGAACATTTCCCTGGTCGTGTAACCAGTCTGACAGCAGTTAGACAAAATGGCGTCACTGCCGAACTCACCTTCAACCAAGTAGAAGGCGCTACCCACTATGTTATCCAAAGACAAGCGAAAGACGAATCTGGCCAAACCTCTGCAAGCAGAGAATTTGTAACCAATCAAACCCATTTTATCGACCGCTCACTCGATCCTCAACTCGCCTACACTTATACTGTTAAGGCTATGCTAGGTAATGTTTCTACACAAGTATCCGAAAAGGCCAATGTCGAAACCCATAACCAATTGATGGATGACCGTGATAGTCGAATCCAATACGGTTCTGCATTTGGAAACTGGGCAGACTCAGAATTATTTGGAGGAACAGAGAAGTTTGCCGACCTTTCACTAGGTAACTATACGGATAAAGATGCGACAGCAACCATTCCTTTCAATGGTGTTGGCATTGAAATCTATGGTCTCAAATCATCTCAATTGGGAATCGCTGAAGTCAAAATCGATGGTAAATCAGTCAGTGAACTGGACTTCTATACTGCAGGTGCAACTGAAAAAGGTAGCCTTATCGGTCGCTTCACAGGATTGTCAGATGGTTCTCATGTGATGACCATCACTGTAAAAAAAGAGCATAAACACCGTGGCAGTGAACGTTCCAAAATTTCCTTAGACTACTTTAAAGTTTTACCTGGACAGGGAACAACTATTGAAAAAATGGATGACCGTGACTCTCGCATTCAATACGGATCTCAATTCAAAGATTGGAGCGATACTGAATTATATAAGAGCACAGAAAAATATGCGGATATCAATAACAGTGACCCGAGTACTGCTTCAGAAGCTCAGGCAACCATTCCATTTACTGGAACAGGTATTCGAATTTACGGACTTAAAACATCCGCTCTCGGAAAAGCTCTCGTGACACTAGATGGCAAAGAAATGCCAAGTCTAGACTTCTACACAGCTGGAGATACCCAAAAGGCAACCTTAATTGGAGAATTTACTAATCTGAGCGATGGCAATCATATTTTGACATTAAAAGTTGATCCAAATTCACCAGCAGGACGCAAGAAAATCTCTCTAGACTCCTTTGATATCATCAAAGCCCCTGCTGTTGGTGTAGATAGTCCAAGTATCGCACCGCTTAAGGAAGGGGATAAAAACATCTCTTTAACTCTACCAGCTGGAGACTGGGAAGCAATCGCTGTGACCTTCCCAGGTATCAAAGATCCACTAGTTTTACGTAAGATAGACGATAATCATCTGGTTACGACTGGGGATCAGACTGTCTTATCAATCCAAGATAATCAGATACAAATCCCTATCCCTGACGAAACCAATCGAAAAGTTGGAAATGCGATAGAAGCTTATTCTATCCAGGGAAATACAACAAGCAGTCCTGTAGTAGCTGTCTTTACCAAAAAGGATGAGAATCAGCAACCAACTACAAGCAAGGGAGATGATCCTGCTCCTATTGTAGAAATTCCTGAATACACTAAGCCTATCAGCACAGCAGGACAAGAGCAACCACCTACTGTTTCTATCCCTGAGTACACGAAGCCTATCGGCACAGCAGGACTAGAACAAGCGTCTACTGTTTCTGTTCCTGAATATAAACTTCGTGTCTTAAAAGATGAAAGGACTGGAGTTGAAATTATTGGAGGAGCGACTGACTTAGAGGGAATTTCTCATATTTCTAGCAGACGTGTATTAGCTCAAGAACTATTTGGTAAGATATACGATGCTTATGATATTCAATTTAAAAATCCAAACAACCATAATATACAACCACAAAGAGCTGTTTTAGTTAGATTACCAATTACAACCGATGTAGAAAATGTTTATTACCTAAGTCCAACTAAGGAATTGGAAGCACTTGATTTTACAGTTCGAGAAGGTAGGGCAGAATTTACCACTAGTCACTTTGGTACATATGCGGTAGTCTATCAATCTAGCCATTCTCAAGAAACTACACCAAACAAGACAATTGAAATCCCTTCAGAACCAACTTCACTAAACTTTGAACAGACTTCAACTACCGATAGTCCTACTCAGATGGAAAATACTCATTATAAAGAACAACTTCCAGAAACTGGTGAATCCTCAAATCCACTCCTCTTCTTAGCAGGACTGAGTGTAGTCTTAACATCAATTTTCTTATTAAAAAATAAGATAGATTAGATCTATAAATTTTTAAGAATTACTTGGAGGGCTCATCCTATTCAAGTTCAATTCGAGTATGTTATACACTATTTCATCTACCATTTAACTGATATCTTTTAAGATAATATTCTAAACTACAAACCAGTCCTTTTGTCTTGAGGACTGGTTTTAACAATAGTGAGAACTCCTAGACAGAAACAGATTCTTCCAGATTTCTTTTACCTTGTATCAATTTAAATCAATACTAATGTCATACAGCAATTGACAAGTATCTAGTTAACAATGCTGTGTAAGCCATATTATAAACAGACCGAGACACCACATCTCAGCCTTTTTCTTTATCCCAAAACCAATTCATCACTGACTAGACTTTGGCCACTATTTTTCTGGAAGAGATGCATGAGGTCTTCAACTGTCAGATGCTTTTTCTCCTCTCCCTTGACATCCACCACTATCTTGCCTTGATAGAGCATAATGAGACGATTGCCGTACTCAATCGCATGGTTCATATCGTGGGTAATCATCAGAGTAGTCAACTGATGATGCTCCACAATCTTTTGCGTCAAATCCATCACCATTTGACTAGTTTTCGGGTCAAGTGCCGCAGTGTGTTCATCCAACAGCAAGAGCTTAGGTTTCACCAAGGATGCCATGACTAGGGTCAAGGCCTGTCTTTGTCCTCCTGAAAGGTATTGAGTATCTACTTTCAAGCGATTTTCAAGACCGATATTCAACTCCTTCAAGGCCTCTTGGAACTGGATTCTGTCCTTCTCCTTCACGCCCCAGCCAAGTCCTCTCTTTTGTCCACGTCTCAAGGCAATAGCCATATTCTCCTCAATCGTCAAACGAGAGGCTGTTCCCATCTTAGGATCTTGAAAAACACGGGCGATATCCTTGGCTCTCTTTCTTACACTCAGATTTTTAATGGATTTCCCTGCCAGTAGAAGGTCCCCTTCATCCACCGATAGATTGCCAGCCAAGATATTCATCAAAGTGGATTTCCCTGCGCCATTTCCACCAATCACAGAGATAAAATCTCCCTCTTCAACCTCTAAATCTAATCCTTTGAGGACATGGTTCTCATTGACCGTCCCTGCTTCAAATGTTTTGTGAATATTTTCAAGTGTTAACAAACTTGCCATAACTTTCTCCTCCTATTCATTTCTCAGTTTCAAACCACGAATCTTTAATCTCTTTTGCAACTCTGGTGCAAATAGAACCAAGGCTAACAAGATTGCATTAAAGAGACGAACCAGGTTTTGATCTAGATTTGGAATTTCATAGATATTTAAAATAATCAAACGGTAAACAATAGCACCGATTCCGATAGATAACAAGCGACCTCCAATGGTCAAATCGTGTATTAAGACCTCCGCAATAATCACTGCACTCAAACCAACAACAATGGTTCCTGTCCCAGAAGTTACATCTGAAAATCCATCATTTTGGGCAAACAAGGAACCACATAGGGCAATCAAACCGTTTGAAATCATGTAACCAACAATCTTCATGGTGTCTACATTGACCCCATTGGCCTCACTCATCGGAATATTGTCCCCAGTCGAACGCAAGACTAATCCAATCTCCGTTTTCATCAAAAGAGTCAAGACCAAACAAACAAGTAAGAGACAAACCAAGCTGAGCGTGAAAACAGCTTCTTCAGTTGTCAGCCCCAAGCTCGCCAACTGTTTAAAGACAGTTGAAGAATCTCCCAAGGAAAGATTGGGCACGCTACCCATGATTTTAATATTAATTGAATAAAGCCCTGTCAAGGTCACAATCCCTGTCAAAAGCGCTGGGATTTTCATCTTGGTGTGGAGCATTCCTGATACAAGACCTGCTACCATACCTGCCAGCAAAGCAAGTAAGGTCGCAATCCAAGGATTTGTCCCTGCCTGTATCTGAGATACGACGACAGCCGCCCCCAGTGGAAAGGCTCCTTCAGCAGTCATATCCGCAATATCCAAAATACGGAAAGTCAAGTAGACCCCAATCGCCATAATCGACCACAACAAACCTTCTGATAAACTAGATAATACAAAATTCATCTTAAACCTCCTTATTCCTTGCCTTCTAACTTACTAATATCAATTCCTAGTGCATCTGCCATTTCTTGATTGGTATGCAATTCCAGTTTTTCAGGCAACTCAACTGCTATATTTTCTGGCTTCTCACCTTTTAAAACACGAACCAGCATTCTTGCTGTCTGACGTCCCAATTCTTCATAATTGGTTCCGTAGTTATACAAGCCACCAACAGCTATCATTTCTGTTGAACCACCAAATACTGGAACCTTGTGTTTAATAGAAACCTGCTTAACTGTTTCAATGGTTGACGAAATGATATTATCCGTTGGTACAAAAACCATATCCACTTCTGCCATCAAGCTCTCTGCTGCCGCCTTGACGTTGTTACTGTCCAAGATTGTTTTTTCAACAACGGTAAAGCCTTTTTCTTCTAGAAGACGCTTAGCTTCATCCTTTTGGACAACTGAGTTTGGCTCGCTCTGAGTATAGAGAATTCCAATCGTTTTAGCTTTTGGCAACACTTTCTTTATCAAATTGATTTGGGTTGAAATGGCATCTGATGACTGGTCGCTTGTCCCAGTTACATTGCCCCCAGGATGTTCTCTTGACTCAACCAACTTGGCACTGACAGGATCTGTTACCGCTGAAAAGATAACAGGTGTCGTTTGCGTTGTATTAGCCAAGCTCTGAGCAGAAGGCGTTGCGATGGCTAGAACGACATCACTAGATTCTGCTAGTTGCTGGGAAATGGTTTTTAGATTTCTTTGTTCTCCCTGTGCATTTTGCAAATCAATCTCGATATTTTTCCCTTCAACATAGCCTTGTTTGGCCAGCTCATCCACAAATCCTTCTCTAGTAGCGTCTAAGGACTGATGGGTAATAAACTGCGAAATCCCGATACGAAAAACATCTTTTTTCTTATCTGCCTTCAACTGATGCAAACTAATCAGAGAGGTCAAGAGGATCCCCACTACCAAGAGGGGGGCTAGTAATTTTCGAACAACTTTCATAATGAAACTCCTTCTCAGAAAAGATAAAACTCAATGAAAATCAAAGAGCAAACTAGGAAACTAGCCGCAGGCTGTACTTGAGTACGGCAAGGCGACGTTGACGTGGTTTGAATTTGATTTTCGAAGAGTATAAAACAAAAAACCGCCTAGATAATATCTAAACGGATGCTTGAAATAATCTAACAAGTTACAACTTTGCTAGTCCATTTAGATATTCATCTATATGGACCACAATCAAAAATCTTAGCCACATAGATACAAACAAATTGCTTGAACTGTTTGCATCCATGGTGACATGTCTACAAACACTATCTAAAGTAGCTAAAGTAAAAGTTTTGATTCATTGTTACAGCTTGTCTTTTATTCATTTCTTTTTCTGCTTTCTATTTTGATGTTTCCTATCTTACCACCTTTTTCATCAGCTGTCAAGAATATCTCAGAATTTTTTAAATTTTTCGAAACCCCTTTCAGGTCCCTTTCAAAGTTTTTCTATCTCTGTTTCAAACTCATAACAAAGTCCGTCTAAACTCAGAAAGTATGATGCGAAATTTCAATTTTATACATTAACACTAGTTTCTAGATACACAAGTCATCTTTTTAAGAGTCAAAAATTTACTTTATTTTGTTCAAAAACAATAAATTCCTTAAATTTATTTTTGAAAAGTTCAATAGCTTCCGAATTTTTTCTAGTCATTATGTAAGTAAAAGACAGTGGAATAGAAATTTCTTCTGGTATTCGAGTAGCAATATTAGGATTTAAAGTCATTTTAAGGTATAGAGGAAGATAAGATATCCCTTGTCCCATTTCAATCAATTTCTCAGTCACTGCTATATCCTTTATAGAAACAAATTGAGATTCTGGAACAATTTCAGAAATTTCTTGTTTTACTTTATTCCAATAAACAGGATGATTATCTGATAAAATCTTATATTTTTGAAATAACTCCACCTCAGTTAGTTGAGAATCATTTTTGGGATAAAAAAGAGCAATTTTCCCCTCACAAATTTTTTCTGAATTAATCTTTGTAGTATAAGGTTCTTCCCTAGCTATCCCAATATCAAATTGATTATTTTCAATTTCTCGAGCAATATCATTTTGTAAAACGGTAATTGAAATACCTACAGATGGTTGTTCTTCAAAAAATTCTGGAAGAAATTTCGGTAACAGATAGGTAGCTATGTAAGATGAAACTGCAATGTTTAAATGGGTTTCCAACTTTTTATTTTTTAACTGTATTTTTTTAATTCCATCTTCATATGTCGCAATTATTTTTTTTACGATTGGGATAAATTCTCGTCCTGTTGGAGTTAAAGTTAAATTTCTTCCAACTGTTTCAAATAAATTTACTTGCAAGTGTTTTTCGAGTTTTTTTATTTGCTGGTGAAGTGTTGGTTCCGTTAAAAATAATTCTTCGCTTGCTCTATGATAATTGAGGTGTTTAGATAATACTAAGAATGTATAATACCAATCTAAATTCATTATCTCCTCTCCTTCCTAAAATAATATTTAATGAATTATTAACTTTTTCCAAATTTTAAAAAGTTAGTATTTATTATATCATAGAATCAAGAATAATTTATTCGATTATATGAAAGGAGCAATATGATGAAAATTAATATACCTTTTAACCAGAACTTATTGCCTAAACGATTTGGAAAAGAAGCAGATTGTACCGACATTATTAAGGGGAATCCTGTACGCTCCTTCCCCTTTGAAATTAACGAATTACCAGAAGGGACAAAATATATAGCTATTACTTTAATTGATTATGATGCGATTCCAGTTTGTTCATTCCCTTGGATTCACTGGCTTGCTACGGATATAGAAGTTAAAAATAATACAGTCATTATTCCTGAAAATTACAGTCTAGATTATAAAGATTCTATTACGCAAGGGAAAAATAGTTTCGCAAGTCCTCTATTGGAAGCTGATTTTTCTGAAATTGATTCTATGTTTGTTGGACCAACTCCTCCTGATAAAGATCATCGATATACGCTAGAAGTGTTCGCTCTAGCTACTAAAACAGATTTGAAAAATGGATTCTACTATAATGAACTATTAGACGCGATCTCGTCAATTTCATTGGAGAAAATGAGTACAGTTGTTATTGGTCAATTTTAAATAAAAATATGGGATAAACAATTGTATAATAGTTGGAAACAGATACAGATTATCAAATAAGATGATTATAAGCAATTGATCGTAACTTATTAGAATTTGATATTCACTTCACTAATCTAACATACTCAATTTCTAAAATTCTCTATCCATAAGTTTGAAGCTATAGAAAAACTCAAGCTTATGCTCAATGAAAATCAAAGAGTATTAGGAGAAATTTATCAAAACTTTACATAATAAAAACGCATAATGTCAGTACGCCTACATCTGATATTATGCGTTTTTATCACTTTAAAATTTTTAAACCTATCTCTTTTAAGGATATAAAAAAGTTTTATAATTCCCATAAAAATTGACATGGAAATTATAAAACCATTATTAGTTTAATCCTTGTTTGTATCGTGCCAATTCGGCTTGATTAGCCCAAACATAGTGATCTGGACGGATTTCAACCATGGATGGCTTATCAGTCTCATAGTCGTGTTGACTTGGGTCGTAAACCTTCAAGATCTTCTTGCGTTCCAAGATTGGGTCTGGAATTGGTACCGCTGAAAGCAAGGCCTGAGTATATGGGTGAATTGGATTGTTAAACAATTCTTCTGTTTCTGCAACCTCTACAATAACACCCTTGTAAATAACCGCGATACGATCTGAAATAAAGCGAACGACAGACAAGTCATGGGCGATAAAGAGATAGGTCAAACCAAGTTCTTTTTGGAATTTTTTGAGCAAGTTCAAGACTTGGGCACGAACAGAAACGTCCAAGGCTGAAATGGGCTCATCCGCAATAACAAAGTCTGGTTGCATGACCAAGGCACGGGCAATACCGATACGTTGACGTTGACCACCTGAAAACTCATGAGGATAACGAGTCAAGTGCTCAGCAAGAAGACCCACTTCACGGATAATATTTTGAACTTTCTCTTTACGTTCTTCTTCATCCTTGAACAGATGATGATTGTAAAGACCTTCAGAAATAATATAATCAACAGTCGCACGTTC
Organism: uncultured Streptococcus sp.; assembly: GCF_963516515.1. GTDB lineage: Bacteria > Bacillota > Bacilli > Lactobacillales > Streptococcaceae > Streptococcus. Next base: position 21,724 of record NZ_CAUQCJ010000008.1, read on the forward strand.
ATTCAAACTTGCTGCAGGGTCTTGGAAAATCATCTGGATACGACGAATCAATTCCGCAGCTTGTTCACGCGATTTCTTACCATTAATCTTTTGACCATCAAAAATGATATCTCCATTACTTGTATCATTTAGACCGATTATCGCACGACCAATTGTTGTTTTCCCACTACCTGACTCACCTACAAGAGAGAACGTTTCTCCCTTGTTGATAAAGAAGTTAGCATTTTTAACCGCGACAAACTTCTTACTTCCTTCACCGAAGGAAATTTCTAAATCTTTGATTTCTACTAATTTTTCAGACATTTCCTTCCTCCTAGTCTGCCAGATGGGCAAATCCCATTTTATCACGGATCTTATCATGGAGATTTGCAATCACAGCTGGTTTTTCTACTTTTGGAGCATCCTCATGAAGAAGCCAAGTTTTAGCCCAATGTGTCTCTGATACTGAGAATTGAGGAGCTTTTTGTTCGAAGTCAATCTGCATTGCATAGTCAGAACGCAAGGCAAAGGCATCCCCTTTCAGGTCAGTATAAAGTGACGGAGGTGTTCCTGGGATTGAGTAAAGATCCCCTTTATCATCAGCAAGCTGAGGCAAGCTAGACAAGAGACTCCATGTATATGGATGGCGAGGGTCATAGAAGACTTCCTCAACAGTTCCATACTCAACGATTTCTCCTGCATACATAACCGCTACCTTATCCGCAATACTTGCTACCACACCAAGGTCGTGGGTGATAAAGATTGTTGTGAAATGGTACTCGTTTTGTAATGATTTCAGCAAATCAATAATCTGTGCTTGGATGGTCACATCCAAGGCTGTCGTTGGCTCGTCACAGATCAAGACATCAGGTCGGCAAGCAAGGGCAATAGCAATAACGATACGTTGACGCATTCCTCCAGAATATTGGAATGGGTATTCATCAAAACGTCTATCTGCGTCTGGAATCCCAACCTTATTCATGTAGTCAATGGCCAATTCTTTCGCTTCTTTAGCTGTTTTCCCTTGGTGTTTTACAATAACTTCTGTAATCTGACTACCAATTGTTTTAATTGGGTCCAAACTAGTCATTGGGTCCTGGAAGATAGTCGCAATCTTAGCACCACGAATTTGTTCCCAATCCTTGTGAGAAGACAAGGCTGTCAAATCCTGACCACGATAGTCAATGCTACCTTGGGCAATACGACCATTTTCTTCAAGCATACCTGTAAAGGTCTTTGTCAAAACAGATTTACCTGATCCTGACTCACCTACCAAGGCCAATACTTCACCTTCAACTAGTTCAAGGGAAACACCGCGAATGGCTGTCAATACTTTGTCACGAACGTCAAATTCCACGACAATATCGCGAGCAGTCAAAATTACATTTTTTTCTTTTGTCATTTCTACTCCTATCTATGTGTACGTGGATCACTAGCATCCGCTAAGTTTTGACCAACTACGAAAAGGGACAAGGATACCAAGACAAGGGTTGTCAATGGAATCCAGAACAAGTAAGCATTAGTTGTTACGTTTTGTGAATAATCCGAAATCAAACGACCCAAACTTGGCACTGTAATTGGTAATCCAAGACCGAAGAATGACAAGAAGGCTTCGTATGAGATAAAGCTTGGAAGCATTTGTGTCATGGTTGTCACAATAACAGATACCAATTGAGGCATGATATTTTTGGCAACAATCTTCAAGGTTGGAGTTCCCAAAGTACGTGATGCCAAGTTGTATTCCAAGTCACGATAACGCAAGATTTGCACACGGATCATGAAGGCAATCCCAATCCATGTTGTTACACTCATGGCAAAAATCAGATTCCAGAATCCAGCTCCGATTGAGTAAGTCAAGACAATGACAATCAAAAGAGATGGGATGTTTGAGATGACGTTATAAACTTCCATCATCACACGGTCAACTGATTTTGAAATTCCCCAAATACCACCGACAAAAACACCGATAACCAAGTTAATCACTGTCGCAATCACAGAAATGAGGATAGAGTTACGAGCTCCGAACCAGACACCGTCAAAGAGAGATTTACCGTTACTGTCAGTACCGAACCAATGCTCCGCATTTGGCTTGATATAACGAGCACTAAAGTCATTTACCTTGCTGACATCATTGAAATCAAACTTAGAAAACATTGGGTAGATGAAACTCATCAAAATGATAGCTACCAAGATTCCCAACATGACTACAGTTGATTTTTTCTTCATAAATTGTCTAAACACTGATCCCCAGTATGAATATGCTGGCGCATCAATGGCTTCAGAGGCAAAATCGTCACGTTTTACGAACTGAAATTTTTCTTTATCGATTGTAGACATTATTTGCCTCCTTTCTCAGTCAATTTAATACGTGGGTCAATAATGGTCATCCAAATATCTCCTAAAAGAAGTGAGAAGATAGAAATACATGTAAAGATGAAGACAAGACCAACGACCATAGAGTTATTAGATGCTTTTACAGAGTCAATCAACATTTTACCCATACCTGGGAAGGCGAAGACTGTTTCAGTAAGGGTTGCACCACCGATAACCCCGATAACAGCACCAGGAATTCCTGAAACCAGCGGAACCATGGCGTTTTTAAAGATGTGTTTGTTTGAAATTTCTTTTTCAGACAAACCTTTTGCACGAGCAAAACGTACAAAGTCTTGAGATTGCAAGTCAATCATATAACGACGAATCCAAATGGCTGTACCAGGAGCACCCAACAAACCAAGGATAACTGCTGGTAAAACATAAGAACGCCAATCTCCAGCACCCAAGATAGGGAATGAATCTGGCAAGCCGATTGAAGAACCAGCCAAACGAACGATATAAACCAAGGCAATGGTTGGAAGAGCCATCAAGAAGGTCAAAGCCCCTGTTGAGAAGCTATCAATCCAAGTATTCTTGAAGCGAGCCATAGCTGAACCAAGCGGCACGGCAATCGCATAAGAAATCACCAAACCGATCAATCCTACGACAGCAGAGCTGGCGATCATAGAAGGATATTGGTAGTTGCTTTCAGTAGCCGTATAAGGATCATCTTTCCCATAGTTAGCTACTTCACGAGAATCAGCCTGACTAGGTGATTTGTAGGTTCTTGAGTAAATATTTACAGAAGAAGTTTTCTTACCTGTTGGGAACTGAACTTGAGCCGTTTTTGTTTGCCCTTGTCCCTGAGTAATAACCTGTAAAACAGGACTATTAGCATAGGTTGGATAAGAGTCACCTAAATTAATGTTCACAAAGTTTTGATGAACAAATGGGAACTGACTGTTGAAGTACAAGAGATATTTGTGTTTAGTTCCTGAACCGACCAAGGACCATCCGATAGCTGGATCATTTTCAAAACGAAGGTAACGTTTCAAGTCTGGATTTTCAGGGTCTTGAATTTTATTTGTATGGTCAATGTCAATCAAGTTAGCATAGAAGTGAAAAACACGTTCAAAAATTGGGATTTCACGAGTAGCGTAGAATTGGCCACTTTCAGTAAATTCTCCCAAGGTCCAACCATGACCGATTTGTTTGATGTATTTTTCATAGATAGCCTTGTTGGTGTCATTAGCTTCAACTGTTACAGAAGAATCCATCTGGCTAGCTTTTTCTTGCAACTCTTTGGTATCGTAGTACTCGATATAGCCCATACGCTCATAAACGGTATTTTCATAGTTATCACGTTTATCAGCCGTTGTCGCAATCTTGTTATAGTTGGTATCCTGTTTGAAAATCAATTTTCGAGGAACCATTGTATAGATAATCGTGTAAGTCAAGGTTGTTACTAAGAAGATAGAAACCAATGACCGCAAAACACGCATAAAAATATATTTTTTCATATCATTTCCTTTAAAAATCCCAAAAGAACCTTCTCCTCATGGAGAGAAAGTTCTATTAGAAATTATTTACTTCACATGACTTGCCAATTCTTTTTGAGCTTTCTCGTTTGACTCAGTCTTCTCTTTCAACCATTTTTCACGAGCTTTTTCGTACTCTTCTTTGGTGATTGCTTTTTCACCAACTTCAGTATACTTCAAGTATCCTGCATTCTCACCTTTAAGCCCAGCTACAGAATATGAAGAACTAAATGGTAAAACCTTTGAAACAAATGAAACGGCTGTTTCTTTAGGAGAAGCCATTACTGGAATTGTCAAAGCATTGTCAGTCAACCAAGCTTGTGCTACTGCGTATTTTTCATAACGTTTTTGAACATCTTGGTTTTCGCTGTTTGCGTCATCAAGTAATTTTCCATAGTCAGCCAAACCAAGTTTACTTACTACTGATGCATCCGTGTTTTGGTCAATACCAAGGTAAAGGCGAGTGTTTCCTCCCTTGATGACAAACTGATCCAAGAAAGTAGACGGATCTTGATAGTCAGGGGTCCATCCTATCAAAGTATGGATATCCCAGTCTTGCTCTTTAGCTGTTGGAGCACTAAATGAAATTGGTAAAGCTTCTGCTTGAGTCATTTGTTGCAAGTCTACAACAACATTATCTGAACCCAATACTTTTTCAATTGATTGCTTCAATGATTGAACACGGTTTACAACCGCTGTTGATTCTTGAATAACCAAGGCATCTAAGTGGATTGGGAATTCAACACCTTCAGCTTGTAGACTTGATTTAGCTTTAGCAAATACCTCTTTAGCTTTTTCTTCATTATAAAGCCCATTTTGAGAATCAGCTAGAGAAACCTTAGCCCAAGTAGAAGAATTTGTCTTAGCCAAGCTATCTTGTACCAATTCACCAAATGTTTTCTTACCAACTTGAAGATTATATGGTGCAAATGTATTACGGATGGCTACTGCAGCACCATCAGTACCATTTGTTTGAGCTGAATAAGAATTACGATCTACCGCAAAGTTCAGGGCTTGACGGAACTCCTTGTTCAACAAGGCTTTTTGAGTAGAGGTCTTTTGTGCTTCACTTGTCTTAGCAGTGTGGTTATAAGTTGTACGGCCATAGTTCAAGCTGACAGTCGCAACACCCGCACCTGGTTCGTTAAAGTAAATGTTATCTTTGAAGTCAGCTGCATATTTTTCATATGTCGAACTTGTAGGGAAGATACGAGCTTTGCTATATTGACCATCAGCAAAACCTTTAGCAATCACATCTTGATCCTTACCATCCCAGAAAGTGAACTTAACGTTCTCAATTTTTACATTTTCTTTATCCCAGTAAGCGTCATTTTTAGCCATCTCGATAGATGATTTCGGAGTTACAGCTTTCAAAACAAATGGACCATTATAGAGAATAGAGTTAGCATCTGTTGGAGCCCCAAATCCTTCACCTTTTGAAGCTAAAAACTCTTCATTAACTGGCATCATGACACCGCTAGTTGTCTTATCATTCCAAAAAGTTTCTGGTTGATTCAAGGTATATTCTAAAGTTTGATCATCAAGTGCTTTTACACCAACCGTTGAAAAGTCTTTTGTTTCACCCTTGATATATGCATCCAATCCCTTGATAGAAGAGCTAACGATTGAAAGTCCTTTTGATTTTCCATCTACAGCATGTTTCAAACCAGTAACGAAGTCTTTAGCAGTTACAGGAGCGTATTCTTCTCCCTCTGCAGTTACCCATTTAGCATCCTTACGAATTTTATAGGTATACGTCAAACCATCTTTTGAAACTGTCCATGATTCGGCAATAGAAGGAACTAGATTACCATATTTATCATTAGCTAATAAACCATCTACAGCATTTGTTGTAATAAATGATGTAGAATCAATATTGCTAACAATATAATCCAAGGTTTCTGGATCTATTTGATAAACATATTGGTAATCTTTTGCTAGTTTAGCATTATTTGAACTAGTGTTTGAACACGCAGCTAGAACTCCTGACGCTAATAAGGTAGCTCCCGCTACAGCAAGCACTTGACTTTTTTTCATTTATTTACTCCTCTTATAAATAAAGTATAGGTTATCATCAATTATATCATAGATTTCAAGAAAAGTAAACGAATTTTCAGAATATTTAGGCTTATTCATACAAAAAATCTGAAAAAACTATTGACTGAGAATGATTTTCAAGGTATAATAATAAACGTTAAGGCGGTATAGCCAAGTGGTAAGGCACGGCTCTGCAAAAGCTTGATCGTCGGTTCAAATCCGTCTACCGCCTTCTATAACTTGATTTATCAGGTTCCGTTTGAACAGAAAGCCCAATTTAAAGGGCTTTTTTCTTTTTTCTTCGGATAAATACGGATAGATTTAGAAAAGTTTTGGGGCGGATTGGGGCTGAGTTTTTCGAGGGTACAATTCTCTTTTGAAATCAACTGAAAAAAGCTTTGCCACACATTGTGACAAAAGCCTCTAGTTTACTCTGTTTCTTCTTCTATTTCGACTTCTGTGATTTGGACTTTTACCTTAGTAACACGTCCATTTTTCACTTTATCATTGGTTAGGATAAGCTGTTTGTTTTGACTGACCAATTCATAGCTGAGTTTCTCAGTCGTTGGAATGGTCCCAACTCCTGTCAAATAATAACCAGCAATAGTATCAACGTCATCACTTTCCAGTTCAACATCAAAGTAGTCATTAAAATCATTGAGATTCATGGTACCTTGAACAATATAAGTATCTTCTCCAATTTTATGAACTTCGATTTCAGCCTTATCTGTTTCGTCATCGATTTCCCCAACGATTTCCTCTAAGAGGTCTTCCAGGGTCACCAAACCAGCCATCCCACCGTATTCATCTAGCAAGATTGCCATTTGTCTTTGGGTATTGCGCAATTCTTTTAGCAAGTCATCCACAAAAATAGTTTCAGGAACAAAAAGTGGATCTTGTAAGATTTTCTTCCAAACAATATTGTCAAAACCGTCTACAAAGGCCGCCTTAAGAAGACTCTTGGTGTGAATGATCCCAATCACGTTATCCTTGTCTCCATCATAGACAGGGATACGAGAATAATTTTGTTTTAAAATATTTTGGATAATGGTTTGACTATCATCCTGAATATCCACCATAAAGGCATCCGTTCGAGGAACCATGACTTCTCTGGCCATCAATTCGTCCAATGAAAAAATCCCCTGTAACATCTCAATTTCGTCAGCATCTAGTGTTTCTTCACTATTGGTCAGCATGTACTCAATTTCATCACGGGTCATTTTTTCATCAGCATCGTCAAAGGTCATCGGAGTCAAGCGACTCAAGAGATTGGTAGATGCAGATAAGAGCCAAACAAAGGGACTAACTAGTTTCCCCAATCCAATAATAACTGGCGCTGTACGAATCGCCAAGGCATCCTTTAGATTAAGAGCGATTCTCTTAGGATACAATTCCCCAAAAACGATGGAAATATAAGTCAAAAATGCTAAAGATAGAAAACTTGCAACGGCATAAGCTGTTTCGCCATTTCCAAGCCAAGATGCAATTTCTCGTCCCAGAGTGTCTGCCAAACTCGCCCCTGATAAGATCGTAATCAGGGTAATCCCTACTTGAATGGTTGATAAAAAGTGGTTAGGATTTTCTAGTACCTTCAGCAGACGGATATAGCGTCTATCTCCTTCTTCTGCCTTTTGTTCAACCCGCGCACGATTAAGTGAAACCATGGCCATTTCTGTGGCTGAAAAAAAAGCATTTAACACCGTCAAGATAAACAATAAAACAAATTGTAGCAACAAATTCTGACTACTTGGGTCTTCCATAGTTCTTCTCCTAAAATAGTAACTTGTCCTTTATTATATCACAAAATCTAGTCCAGTACATATTATTTTTTATTAGTGTCTATTGTAACCCTGCTGAAACTAGTAAAAGAAGAACTCCTACATCCACAAGTGACCTAGGAGTTTATTTTGTATTTTACTGAGTAACTGTGACTTCTCCAGTTCGGTAATCCAGTTGAAGTCCCTTTTGAACATTGGGAACTAGAACATTAAATTCCAATTCTCCGTCTGAAGATTTGGCTTCAATCTGTGAAGCTGAAGGAACTAAGTCCTCGTTTGAAGCGTAATAAAGGGTTACACGGTAACGGACACGCTTGTTTTGGTCCAAGGCTTTACGTACCATACTTTCATAGTAGTTTTGACCAGTCGAATCCTCGGCCTGTGCCTGATTTGCCCAGGCTGTTTGAACAGCAATGTTTTTAGGATTGCTTGTTGAGGCATCAAAACCATCCAAGCCACCGATTAAGGCATAGCCTAACAAGTGACCTCTATCAACGGCATGAGTATAAGAACCCTTTAGATTCTTAACTTGATGCCAGCCTGGAGGGGTCCAAGAAGTCGAACCATTCCCAGTTTCTTCCCGATTCTTGTACTGGCGAGTAGCCTTAGACAAGAGGGCATTAGCTACAGTTGGCACAGTTTCCTTGCCCACTGTCTTTGTTTTATTATCAGCGTAGGGCTTACTTGAAACCTTGGCATCTAGATTTGTTTTATTACCATTGACGATAAAAGCACCTGATCCATTCCACTCCAGACTCCCTTTTATTTGGCTTTTGACTGCATCTGTTAAGACACTTTCTGCCAATTCTTGACTAGGAGCTTCAGACGCTTGTTTTTTCTGACTAAGCTTGGTTTTGGGACTATTAGATGCCGACTGCATCTGCTTGATATAGTAGCTCCCTGCAGATAAGAGTAATAACACTAGCAGTCCGATCAGTGTCTGTCTTGTTTTTTTGTTCATATTTCTCCTTATCTTTAGAAAAAGGCTGGTTCCCCAGCCTAATTTCCTGTAAATTTATGAATCAATTCCTGCCATTTTGCTGGAGACAGGATAGCCCATGGATCTTGACCCTTGCCCAAGATTCCATAACCGACCATTAAACCGATTCCTAGGGCTAAAGCACCTAAAATCAGTACCAGGATGACTAAAAGTAAACGCTTGGCTACGTAGCCTGATTTCTTATTCATCTTCATCACTTGCCTCAATCCGCTGAATCTTAGCACCCAGCTGCGCCAACTTCTCATGAAAACGGTAGTAGCCTCTATCCAAGTGGACTAATTTACCAACTACAGTTTCTCCTTGTGCTACCAAACCTGTCAAAATCAAGGCTGCACTGGCACGAAGGTCAGTTGAAAGAACTTCTGCTCCCTGCAAAGCCTGTCCACCAACAATACGAGCTGTATCACGGATAATCTCAGAGTGCAAGCCCATGCGGCGCATTTCTTCTAGATGTTGGAAACGATTTTCGAAAACTGTCTCCACCATAGTTGATTCGCCTTTTGCGACGGTCATCAAGGCTGTAAATTGAGCCTGCATATCTGTTGGAAATCCTGGGTGGGGCAAGGTTTTCACATGAACAGCTTTTAGATTTTCTAATTGAGAGCGAACTCGAATTCCTTCAGTCTCCTCTGTCACTTCCACTCCCATTTCAAGCAATTTGGCAATCAAGGGACGGTTGTGCTCCCAAACAGCGTCTTTAATCAAGACATCACCACCAGTCATGGCAGCAGCCACCATAAAGGTTCCAGCTTCGATACGGTCTTGAACCACATTGTGAGTCGTACCATGAAGTTTTTCAACACCAGTAATGGTAATGGTCTCTGTACCAGCACCTTTAACCTTGGCTCCCATTTCATTGAGGAGAATGGCTAGGTCCACAATCTCAGGCTCACGCGCAGCATTTTCAATCACTGTAACTCCATCAGCCAAAGTCGCTGCCATCATCAAGTTCTGAGTAGCACCAACACTTGGGAAGTCCATATAGATATGAGCGCCATGCAAGCGATCAGCCTTGGCTTCGATATAACCAGCTGTCTGGCTAATCTTAGCCCCCATAGCTTCTAGACCTTTCAAATGAAGATCAATAGGGCGGCTACCAATCGTACAACCACCTGGCATGGATACCTTGGCATGACCTACACGGGCAAGAATTGGTCCCAAGACAACGATAGATGCGCGCATCTTGCTGACATACTTGTAAGGAGCTTCCTCAGTGATATCGCCAGTCGCGTCCACCTCTACAAGATGAGCTTCTTCATTAAAATCCACCTTGGCATTCAAACCACGAACCACCTGATTCATAGTGAAAACATCTGACAAGATAGGAACATTCTGCAAGACAGTCTTTCCTTCACTGGCTAGAATAGTCGCTGCCAACAAGGGCAAGACTGCATTCTTTGCCCCTTCAATCGTAACACTTCCTACCAGACGATTATCGCCACCTTGAACCACAATTTTTTCCATACTTATTTCCTTTACATTTGATTTTATAATAATCCTCTAAACGCTTCTTGCCACAACTGATAGAGGCTGATAAAGAAAGAACTCATGATGTAGCCCATTACAATGCTGAAAAAGGCTACTAATAAACGAACTTTTCCTGTATTCTCAGCTGTCACTTTTAAGACCTTTTCCCATCTAACAAGATCCTTTAAAAGGTAAAAACTCACATAAATAAAGAGCATATGACTGCTTAGAGTGAATAATAATTGAACCATTTGACTATTATACCATCTTCTCTGTTTGTGCGCTAGTTTGGAAACTTAACTTAAAACTAGGGATTGTTTTTCAAGTAATCAATTGCATCTTGTAGGGTTTTAACAGGCACGATTTTCATATCTGTCTTGATTGTTTTGGCTGCTTCTAGGGCTGTTTGGTAGTTGTTTTTGGCATCAGGATGCGCTTTTTGTTCTTCTTCGCTAACAGGGTTATCAGGGGCAAAGAAAATCGCAGCACCTTCTCTAGCCGAAGCTACAACTTTCTTATCAATACCTCCAATGTCCCCCACATTGCCATCGCGGTCAATGGTTCCTGTACCAGCAACGATACGGCCATTACGAAGTCCCGGGTCAGCTATTTGAGTATAGATAGCGAGACTAAACATGAGACCAGCACTTGGACCGCCGATACCAGCTGTTGAAAAACGAATTGGGACATCACTAGTTACTTCTGTGCGGTCAATCAAACCAATTCCAATCCCATTTTTGCCATTTTCCAAAGTGATAATCTTACCTTCTGCAGACTTGGTTTGTCCATCCTCTTCATAAGTCACCTTGACAGAGTCCCCTAGTTTTTGAGAATTGACGTAATCAATCAAATCTTTGGAACTGTCAAAGGTCTGGTCATTGACTGCTGTGACCGTATCAGAGATATTGAGAATCCCTTTAAAGGTTGAATTATCCGTCACCGTCAAGACATAAACTCCAAGATATTTGAGTTCGATATCCTTACCAGCTGTTTTCAGTCCTTGATATTTGGCCATATTTTGCGATGTTTGCATGTAGAATTGATTGATTCGCATAAATTCAACATCGGAAGTTCCGCCTGTAGTCTCCTGAGCACTGCGAATATCTGTGAAAGGCGTCAACCACGCATAAATCATATGGGCTAAAGTGGCATGTTGGACACCAACCGTAACAAATTGATAGGCACCAGCTTCCTTATCTTCTGTGTCATTTACTTTAAGGACTTGGCGAATATCTTCCGAACCACCTGGAACCTCTATATAGTAGGGCAAGGGCACTACAAATGCCAAGAAAGTCACAATCAAGGCCGCAATGACATATAAGGGCCATCTAATCTTTTTTTTCATTTTTTATTTCCTCCAAAATACTCTCAGGAACATAGCAGGCAATATCCTGACCAAACTTCAAAAGTTCTCGAACACCAGATGAACTGATATAGAGATGCTCAAGTCGGCTATGTAAATAAATGGTCTCTATATCAGGAGACAGCTGATGGTTGTAGTAATCAAAACTGGCTTCATATTGCAAATCCGCCGCATTTCTCAAGCCCCGCACTAAACAAGTAGCTCCCAGTCTTTTTGCAACATCGACCACCAATTCATCATGAGAAGACACGACTTTAACATTTCTCAAATGTTTCACAGCCTTTTCTAACCCCCGTTTACGATTTTCGATAGGAAGAAATCCTTGTTTGTGGGGATTAAAAAAAATACCGACATAGAGCTTATCAAAGAGTTTGCTCGCCCGTTCAATCATATCCAGATGCCCATTTGTCATCGGATCAAATGAGCCTGTGAATAAGCCAATCTTATCTGACATAAACTGTCACCTTACTAATTCCATAAATTTTTTCCTTCCAGATGCCCAGGCAGGCAATTTCTTCTGGAAGCTCAACGGCCTTATCCGTCTCACACACGACCATGACATCTTCAGAAAAAAGCTCCCTCTCAGCCATTTTTTCAATATCTGCTACGATTTGTTCCTTGGCGTAAGGAGGGTCTAAGAAAATGAGGTCGAAGGGTCCAGACACCTGCTCCAAGGCTCTTTCCGCATCCATCTTGAGGAGTTGAAATTTTCCAACTTCCTTGGTCATCTGGATATTTTCAGCCACGATGGCCTGAGCCTTATGGTCTCGCTCTACCAAAACAGCACTGGACATGCCACGTGAGACTGCCTCGATAGATAAACCACCACTACCTGCATAAAGGTCCAAGACTCGTCCCCCTTCAAAGTAGGGACCAATCATGTTAAAAATGGCTCCCCTAACCTTATCCGAAGTAGGTCTTGTCGTCTTTCCTTCTAGTGTCTTGAGGGGGCGTCCCCCATAGATTCCTGATACGATTTTCATACCGTTTATTATACCAAATTATGGGCGAAAAGAGAAAGAAAACCGAACCTTGCGGTTCGATTCTCTACAAAATATTTTCGTAAGTATCGCGGACTTCTTGAGGCCAAACACTTGTTTGCACTTCTCCGATATGTTTCTTGCGAAGTAAGAACATAGCCATCCGAGATTGTCCAATTCCTCCACCGATTGTCAATGGGAATAATCCATTCAACAATGCCTTGTGCCATTCCAATTCCAAGCGGTCTTCATCACCTGTGATGACAACCTGGCGACGAAGAGTTTCTTCATCTACACGGATTCCCATAGAAGACAACTCAAAGGCTCCACCTAGAGACTCATTCCAGACAAGAATATCGCCGTTAAGACCCTTGTAGCCATTTTCAGACTCGCTTGTCCAGTCATCATAGTCTGGTGCACGTCCATCGTGCGGTTTACCGTCTGGCAACTCGCCACCAATACCAATCAAGAAGACAGCTCCGAATTCTTTACAGATAGCATTTTCACGCTCTTTCGGTGTCAAGTCTGGGTAGCGTTCTACCAACTCTTCTGTGTGGATGAAAGTGATTTGTTTTGGCAAGATAGACTCAATGTCATAGCGAGCTTCAACAGCTAGTTCTGTCAAACGAATGGCCTTATAAATCTTCTCAACTGTCTCTTTTAGGTAGGAAATATTACGTTGACCATTTGGAATGACCTTTTCCCAGTCCCACTGATCCACAAAGACAGAGTGGGTTGCATCCAGCGAGTCTTCGTCTGGACGAAGTGCTTTCATGTGGACGAAAAGACCTTCACCCTCACCGAAACCAAAACGAGCTAGGGTATGGCGTTTCCATTTAGCAAGCGAATGAACCACTTCATAGGTTTCATCAGGAATCTGCAAAACCTTGACGGATACTGGATTTTCCACACCAGACAGGTTATCCTGCATCCCGTCACCGACCTTGCTCAAGATAGGACCTTGAACTTCGACGACTTCTAGCTTATCTTTCAAATACTGGGTAAAAGTGTTTTTGACAAAAGAAATTTCTTCTTGTTGATGGATAAAACTTTTCTTCATAGGCTACTCCTCAAAAATTTAATTAAAAGCATTATACACCTATTTCCCAAAAAAGAAAAGAGAAAATTAAAAAAAAAATCAGTGTCACTCAAAACACTGATTTCATAGACCTTTTAATCATTGCGACCAAAGATACGTAAAATACTTAGGAAAAGATTGATAAAATCAAGATAGATACTGAGAGCCATTGACACAACCCAACCTGTCGCTACACGGCCTTGTGATTGTTCATAAGCAAGACGAATTCTTTGGTTGTCCCAAGCAATCAGCCCAGAGAAGACCAAGACCATGGCTACGCTAATCATATAATCAAAGAAACCACTAGCCAAGAAAATATTGACTACCATGGCAATCAGCAAACCGATAAGAGCTGCCATCATCGCTCGACCAAGACCACTCAAGTCTTTCTTAGTGAACATACCGACTGCCGCCATGACAAAGAAGAGAAGGGCGCTCGACACAAAGGCTGATAAAACTGTACCTGGAGTATAGAAGGCTACCACAAAACTAAGGGTAAAGCCGTTTAAAACAGAGTAAAGTAAAAATACTGGAAGAGCAGCTGGACTATTCCTTGAAGCCATGCTACTAGCAACGAAAACCAAGGCCAACTCTGCAAAGGTTGCAATGGTCAACCAGAGACGCCCCTGCATCAAAAAGTAAACCAACTGAGACTGAAAGACCGTCAACATAAGACCTGATACCAAAGCGGATAGTCCGATTCCCAGACCAACAAAGGCATAAACCTTAGCGTAAAATTGATTGAGACCTGCGCGGTCGTGAATAATAGTGTGATTCATCTTTTCTCCTTTTCTATGAACATCTTTCCTTGATTATAACAAAGAAAGTTAAAATTAGCTTAAATGGAAAATCAAAATACCTGCTGCAACTGCAACATTCAGACTCTCTGCCTGCCCCTTCATGCTAATGTGAACCAACTGGTCTGCACTTTCAGCCATGAGAGGACTAATTCCTTGACCCTCATTCCCCATAACCAAGACAAATTGATCTAAATGAGGCAAGTCACGATAGTCTTTAGAATTCTTGGAAAGAGTGGTTGCCAGCACAGGGATACCTGCCTTTTTAGCTTCCTTAAGAATCGCTTGGCTCGACATCCGATAAATGGGCAGATGAAAATGACTGCCTTGCATGGAACGGAGGGTCTTGAGACTGTAGATATCTGCCGATTTATCTGAAACAATTACTCCAGTAAAACCTGCTGCATCCGCAGTCCGAATGATGGTTCCCACATTACCAGGATCTTGCACATCTTCCAAAAACAAGAACTTGCCCTGACTCAAATCAACTTGTCCTATTTCTTCTTTTTGAACTACCGCAACAATTCCCTGTGGAGTCTGAGAATCCGCCAAATCTAGCAAAATATCCTCTGACACCCAGATAGTTTGCGAAAAAGCAGCTAACTGATCTCGGTAATTTTCTAAGGCAAAGATTTTCTCTATCGTCACTCCAGCTTGAACAGCTTCTTCAAACAAGTGCCAACCTTCAATCAAATAGGCAGACTTGCGGTATTTTTTTTGGTGTAATTTTTTGGCATTTTTTACCACAGAATTGGCTTTTGAGGTTATAATAGTCATAGAAATATTATAACACAATCAAAGGGGTTTGGTATGCAAAAGGTTAGAATGATTGCCCAAGGTAGGGTGCAAGGAGTCGGTTTTCGTTGGGGTGTTTACAGCTTGGCACTTGAAATTGGTGGCATCACAGGTCGGGTATGGAATAATGACGATGGCACAGTGGAAATCTTAGCCCAAGCAGACTCATCTGCTACCATGGCGAAATTTATCCAAGAAATCCGAAAAGGACCTACACCTTTTTCAAAAGTCAGCTACTTAGATGTCCAACTGAGCAACTTTCCTCCCTACCCTGACTTTAAAATCGCAAATTAGGTCTCTAGAACTATTGTATATTTTGTAAAAAAACAGTAGAATAGAAAGGTATAATTTTTTAAGAAGGAATAAAAACAGTGAAATCTATTAAACGTTTTGCACTCTCGGCTATGGGAGTGGCTATGTTGCTTGTCTTGACTGGCTGTGTTAGCGTCGATAAAGCAACAGGAGAGCCAACAGGATTTATTTGGAATACTTTCGGAGCGCCTATGGCTGAAGCTATCAAGTACTTCGCTACTGATAAAGGTCTAGGCTTCGGTGTGGCTATCATTATCGTAACCATTATCGTGCGCTTGATTATCTTGCCACTTGGTATCTACCAATCATGGAAGGCAACGCTTCACTCTGAAAAGATGAACGCCCTCAAGCACGTCCTTGAGCCACACCAAACACGTCTCAAGGAAGCAACAACTCAAGAAGAAAAACTCGAAGCCCAACAAGCTCTCTTTGCCGCTCAAAAAGAGCACGGCATCAGCATGTTTGGTGGTGTAGGATGTTTCCCTATCCTCCTTCAAATGCCTTTCTTCTCTGCAATTTACTTTGCTGCCCAACATACTGAAGGGGTTGCTCAAGCAAGCTACCTAGGCATTCCTCTAGGTTCTCCAAGTATGATTTTGGTTGCCTGCGCAGGTGTCCTTTACTATCTTCAATCGCTCCTTTCACTTCACGGAGTAGAAGACGAAACGCAAAGAGAACAAATCAAGAAAATGGCTTACGTGAGCCCAATCACGATTGTCGTCTTCTCCCTCATTTCACCAGCCAGTGTCACACTTTACTGGGTTGTCGGTGGTTTCATGATGATTCTCCAACAGTTTATCGTCAACTATATCGTTCGTCCAAAACTTCGCAAAAAAGTCCGTGAAGAACTGGCCAAGAACCCACCAAAAGCACGTGCTTTCTCTACACCAAGTGGACGAAAAGACGTTACCCCTGAACAACCAACTGCTATCACAAGCAAGAAAAAACACAAAAATCGCAACGCTGGAAAACAACGTTCGAGATAAGAAGAAAAAGGCTTAGCTGGTTTGCTAAGTCTTTTTGCGATATCAAAAATAGTAAAAACACTGATTAATAAGAAGCAAAACGTACCCACTGAAGCTTTACAAAGTTAGACAAAGCCTTGCTTTGAATCCCCATATGAAATCTAAACCCTTAGAAAGATATGACACTCACATCGTTTAAAAAATGCCCCATAAACGAACAGTCTTCGCATAACTATGATTTAATACAATTCACAGTTATTAAAACTTCTGCTCCCTCGTCTCTATTTCTAAGCTCAACTCGGCCTTTGTGTAGTTTTGCAACTCTACATACAAAACTAAGTCCAATACCATAATGTTGCTCTTTAACCGATCTAGCTTTATCCATACGATAAAAGAGCTTTCCAAAATTAGTTAAAACTTCCTCTGGAAATTCCGAACCATTATTCCATATACCTATTTTCAATTCCTTCCCCTCTTGCTCTACTCTAATTTTAATTTTAGGATTCTGTTTATCGGCGTATTCCAAAGCATTTGTTAAAATATTTTGTATGGCACGAATCAGAAGAGATGGATTTATATAATATCTTTCAGTTCCGTTCACATCCTGTTCAAAAGAAAACTTCATCTGATTTTTTATCAAAAAAGAGACTTCTTTCTCTAATTCATTAATAAAATCTGAAGAGGAATACTCCGTCCAACCTGTCTCATCATCATAATAGGTTTTAGAATAGTGAATTAATTGATTGAAATAATCTAGTAACTGTTGACTAGCTCTTTCTATATCTGCTAAGCATTCTTGAGATTGGTCGTTTTCAGTTATCGCCTGTAAAAATTCCACATTTCCCCTAATAATGGTTAAGGGAGTCTTTAAATCATGAGAAGCTGCTGAAACCTGAAACATCAAATCTTCTTTCTGTTCTTTCTCATCAACTATTAATTGTCGAATTCTATCTTGCATCACAATAATCCGATTTCCTGTCTCGCGAAATTCTTTAACCGTTAAACTTTCTGTACATTCCTTCTCCAACCACATACTATTTTCATAAATCAAAGTCATTTCATAACTCAGTTTTTTCAACAATTTTCCAATGTGATAACTTATTAGAACAATCAATAAAATACAAATATATATCCATGATGACACATTGAAAAAAATTGATAGAACACCACTATTTTTTAGAGGTTTCCCGTCTTCATTTATTTGTATAGATACTGAAGCTAAGGGAATAAGATAGGCCATTAGTAAGCCAAGACTAAACTGCCAAATAATTCTCCAACAGGTTTCTCGAATTAATTGTCTAAAACTTTTGATTCTACCCATTGATATCCTCCACCGTACAAGGTTTTAATTGGATTTAATTGATAAGGTTTCAGCTTTTGACGAATTTGATAAATGTACTCTGAAACCGAACGTAAAAGCGCTTCTGAACTTTGTGGATATAGATAATTATAAATTTCCTCAATAGAATATATTTTACTTGGGTTGCTTGCCAAAAGATTCACTATGTCAAATTCTCTCCTTGTCAGAGCAATCTTATCATCGTTTACAAATAGTTCCTTACTATCCGTATATAGTATAAGCTTCCCAATCTTTATTTGATGAACATTTCCTTTAATCCGTTCTTCACGACGCAAGTGCATTTTAACACGTGCTAACAATTCTTGCATACTAAAGGGCTTCATAATATAATCATCAGCACCTGCATTGATTCCAGCTACTAAATCTTCATCCATATCCTTGGCAGTTATAAAACAGATAGGAACAGTTATCTGCTCACGAATCATCTGACAGATTTCTAAACCACTAACAGGCATCATAATATCTAATAAAATCAAGTCAAATCCTGTAAAATCACAAAGATCAATCTCTTCTATCTTATTTCGTATGACTACTTCATATTTTTCATATTCTAGTACTTTTTTTATTAGGCGAAGAATAGCAAGATCATCATCTACCACCAAAATTTTATAAGCCATAACTCACCCTCCTAACTATATTATAGCACTAACCGAGAAAAAGACAGGATATCCCCTGTCTTTAGCCTACATTTCTTCCTATAAGTATCAATGTAGCAAATAGAAAAACAATTAATAACCAAACTATTTGTATCCCTAAGCCTTGCCACACTGGATAATAAAGAGACAATGGATAGGTATAAAAACAATTCATACTAGCCAGTAATGGTAAATTTCTAAAAAAAGAACTGAATTGTAATAACATTTGTCCCAACCCCAATAAAAGGGATAAACTGATTCCCAAAATTAAGATAAAAGACTGGGAAATAAATACAAAAATACCACTTAAAAGAGAGAAGGTTAGAATAGAAATACAAGCTGGAAATAGAATTGTTAGAACATGTTTAATATTACTCAAAAGATTGATATTGTAGTATCCTTGCGCGATTAGTATGCATAATGATATTACAGCAACCAATAATACAATTTCCATACATAATAGAATAGCTAGTTTACAGATTATAAATTTCAAACGATTTGGACATGTAAGAAAACTGGTACGAAGGCTAGAACCTGTAAATTCTTGACCTATAAATAGAACCGCTAGACTAACGAAACCTGCCTGTCCTAAATAGAGACTTTGCAGTAGCTGTTCCAAAACAAACTGTAGAGTCAACTGGTCTGGCTTACTATTTAAAAAAACAACCATCGCCGGAACACACAGTAATAGAGCACCTATAATCAACCAGTGCCAAAGATTCATAGTAAACTTGAGATACTCACTTTTAAGTTGCTCTTTCAACTTATTCACCTCCTCCAATATCTGACTTAAGTAATCGGTAGATTGCTAAAGCCAAGAATGAGAAGTTCCAACAAAATAAAAATAAAATATGTTGTAAACTATTATGTTCTAACATTTGAGGAGATGTAGCAATCAATCCTTGCCCCAATGCAACTGGAAGAAATTTTGCAACCGATATATAGTTTGCTAAGAATGTTCCTAAATTGTAGACTTGAGGAAGCAAAAATAATAGAGGAACAATGGCTGTTTTAAATGTCAAAGCCATAATATAGGCCAGCAGTCCCAACAAGGTCCAAGCTATACTGGCTAAAAATATATAGAACCAAACTCTCTCATTTAGTAAAAAAAGAAGTAAGCCATCTTGTCCTAAAACATAATGTGTCATGTTAATCGTAAGGAATATTGATAGAAAGGAAATGAAAAAAGAAAATACAAGCCAAACTAATGTTTTTGAAACTAGGAAAGTACCTCGATTTGTAATAGAGAGGAGGCTTGTACGAATAGCAGAGCATTTATACTCCTCGGCTCCGTAAATTGAGCCTAGGATAATCATAATAAAAACACCAAATAAAGTGACATCAAAACCTAAAAATTCAATAGGAGGTATAGCTTCTGCTAATTCTGGATTTGTCTCTGGTGTAGCATGGATACCAACTGAAACAATTTGAGAAGCACCAATATTTGCTAAAAACGTTTGAAATACCAGTATCAAGAATAGTACAATATGAGTAGCTCTCCTATAAAGCAATTTCAATATTTCAGAATGAAGAGAGTATATAAGTGCCATGTCACTTTCCTCCCTCTGTTAAACTAAAGAAGACTTCTTCTAGTGAAGAAAGATTTTTCATCACTTCTTGTAAAGTCCCTTTTATAAGAGCTTTTCCTTTATTTATGATAACTACATCATCTGTTACTGCTTCCACTTCCGATAATATATGAGATGATAGCAAGACTGTTTTCCCTTCTTGAGCTTGTTTTTTTATAAACTCTCTAAACCACCGAATTCCTCTTGGATCCAACCCATTAGTCGGTTCATCCAATATCAGATATTGAGGATTTCCTAATAGAGCTGTTGCAATTCCCAAGCGTTGTCCTTCTCCTAATGATAATTTCCCAATTTTAGATTTTTTCTTATGGCTAATATCCACCATATCCAAGACTTGATCAATTCGCTGACTGGATATCCCATTACTAGCAGCAACAATTTTCAAATGTTGATAAACAGTTCGGTCATCAGGAGCACCTACACTGTCAAATGAAGCTCCTACAGTCTTTAGAGGAAATTTTAATTCCTTATAAGTTTGATCTCCAATTTTGATAAGACCAGATGTTGCTTTGTCTAATCCTAATAAAATACGTAAGGTTGAACTTTTGCCAGCTCCATTTGGACCTAGGAAAGCAGTCACTCTACCTGCTTTTGCTTCAAAAGAAATATCTTTTAAAATTTGAGTTTTGCCATATGACTTACATAGATTTTTAATGGTAATACTTTGTTCCATCATGTTCTCCTATTCTATTTAATATTTCTAAACGTAACTATATCTTACACATTCATTTTCGGATTTTTTTCAGAATTTCAAGAGTCAAAAGATTTAATAGTCAATGAAAATCAAAGAGCAAACTAGGAAGCTAGCCGCAAGCTGCTCAAAACAGTGTTTTGAGCTTGTGGATAGAACTGACGAAGTCAGTAACCATACCTACGGTAAGGCGACGCTGACGTGGTTTGAAGAGATTTTCGAAGAGTATAAAATTTTGTTTTATTTAATTATATATATTTGTGTAAACTTAAAAGCCCGATGTTTCCATCAGGCTTCTTTTTTATCCATGTACACGTTTCATATAGTCTTGGTAACTTTCGGTATCCATGAGTTTTTTAGCGTTCTTGACGCGATCTGCTGTTGGTGGTTTAACCCCTTCGAGTGAATATGGAATTCCCAATTCACGCCATTTGAACTCACCCATGGTGTGATAAGGTAGAATTTCAAACTTATCAACATTTTTGAGGGTCTTAACGAACTTACCAAGTTCAATCAAGTCATCGTCTCTATCTGTCAAACCTGGAACTAGCACGTGGCGAATCCAGACAGGTTTTCCAATATCTGATAGATACTGGGCACAGGCCAAGATATTTTTATTGGTTTGGCTAGTAACAATCTTGTGCTGTTCTTCGTTGATTTCCTTGATATCCAAGAGGACCAAGTCAGTGACAGCCATGAGTTTGTCAAACTTCTCAAGGTAACGTGGTTTATTACGGAAAGGAAGGGCACAGGTATCCAAGGTACAGTGGATTCCATGTTCTTTGGCCTTGGTAAAGAGGGCAATCAAGAAATCAATCTGCAAGAGGGCTTCTCCTCCACTGACTGTAATACCACCCTTATTTCCCCAGAAACCGCGGTAGCGCAAGGCCTCTGTCAAGACATCATCTACCGTCCGTTCACGTGATTTATTGGACTCCATAGCCCAAGTGTCAGGGTTGTGGCAATACTGGCAACGCATGTGACAGCCCTGCAAAAAGACAATAAAGCGAATACCAGGGCCATCTACCGCCCCAAAGCTTTCTGTCGAATGCACCATTCCTGTCACTTGTCCATAATCAATTGTTTCTTCAGACATATCGTTACCTTCCTTGAAAACGTTTTATAGTTTTATTATATCATGACTTGAAGGAAAAACAAGATTTTTGTCTATTTTTTAGAAAGCAATCTGTTTTTCAATTTCATTTTCAATTAATTCTCAGATTATTCTTCAAAATCAAAACCATACAAGGTTGCAAAATAGTCCTCAGGGCGCTCTGCACGGCGGATTTGACGGGCTTTACCTTCTTCGGTATAGAGGATTTCCGCAGAGCGAAGTTTGGCGTTGTACTGGTAGCCCATTGAAAAACCGTGGGCACCTGTATCATGAATCACCAGTAAATCACCGATTTCTGTATGAGGCAGTTCTCGATTCACTGCAAATTTATCATTGTTTTCGCAGAGAGAACCGACCACATCTACCACTTCAGATGGTCCATCTGGGTGAGTCAGATTGGTAATATGGTGGTAGGCTCCATACATGGCTGGACGCATAAGGTTGACTGCCGATGCATCCACACCTAGATAGGTACGGTAGGTTTCCTTCTTATGGGTAACTTTTGTGACCAAAGCACCGTGAGGAGCTAACATAAAGCGCCCCAATTCTGTGAAAATCTTAACCAGACCAAGACCTGCTGGCGTAAGGACTTCTTCATACACCTTACGAACTCCCTCACCAATCAAGGCAATATCATTTGGCTCCTGGTCTGGACGATAGTTGACACCAATACCGCCAGAAAGATTGATAAAGTCTAGCGAAATGCCCAACTTTTCCTTGATTTCAACAGCCAGTTCAAAGAGCTGACGCGCCAACTCTGGATAATAAAGATGGGTCACAGTATTGGAGGCTAAAAAGGAGTGAATTCCAAAGGTCTTAGCTCCTTTTTCCTTCAAAATGGCAAAAGCTTCAAAGAGCTGATCCTTAGTCATTCCAAACTTGGCCTCTCCAGGATTGTCCATGATGTCTGTCCCCAGTTCAAAAACACCGCCAGGATTGTAACGACAAGAGATAATTTCTGGAATGCCTGCTGCACGCTCTAGATGTTCAATATCTTCAAAGGCATCCAAGTTAATGGTCGCACCCAATTCACGCGCATAGGCGTATTCCTTGTCTGGCGTGTTGTTTGAAGAGAACATGATCTCAGAACCTGGAAAATCTAGTTTATGGCTCATCAAAAGCTCCACATAACTAGAACAATCTACACCACAGCCTTCCTCTTGGAGAATTTTCAAGATAGCTGGGGTTGGAGTAGCCTTAACTGCAAAATATTCCTTAAAGCCTTTGTTCCACGAAAAGGCTTGGTTGACGGCTCTTGCCTTCTCACGAATTCCCTTCTCATCATACAAGTGAAAGGGAGTCGGGAACTCGGCAACAATCTTTTCTAAGTCTTCTTTATTGATAAATGGTGTTTTCATAAGTTTCCTTCTATTCTATTTGCAAAGAAAGGCTGGGACAATCGTTCCAACCTTTAGTTCTATCTCTTATTTATCTTCGTCAAAGATATTACCAACCTCAACATCGATGGCTTGGTTCTTGACATCAATATTGGTTACCTTCAAGAGTGACTTGTAATCAAACTGCTTTTCACGTTCTTCTTGGGCATTGTCCGCAAAGACGGCTACACCTGCCAATTCTGAATCGAACTCACGCAAGAGACTGATCATCCCGTTGACCGTTCCGCCACCTTTCAAGAAGTCATCCACAATCAAAACACGGCTGCCTGCCTTGAGACTGCGTTTTGAAAGGAACATTTTCTCAATACGGTCACCACTTGAACCTGAAACATAGTTGACGCTGACAGTTGAACCTTCGGTAATTTTCAAGTCACGGCGCACAATAACAAAAGGAACATTGAGGACATTGGCAACTGCATTTGCAAGTGGAACACCCTTAGTCGCTACTGTCATAACCGCATCAATTTTTTGGTCCATAAAGCTCTTGGCAATAATGCGACCAATATTTTTCAAGATAGCTGGTGTGCTAAGCAAATCAGACAGGTAGATATAGCCACCTGGCAAGATACGGTCACTTTCTGACAACTTGGCACGCAAGTCTTCAACCATTTCCTTGGCATCATGACTTGAGATTGATGGTGTGAAGATGACACCCCCACCAGCCCCAGTCACTGTCTGAATATGGCCGATTTCAATTTCTTCAAAGGCGCGTTTGATAATGACGATATCTTCTGATATGGATGATTTAGCAGATTCATACTTTTCAGCAAAAGTATTGAGACTAGTTAGTTTATAAGGATTATTAATCAAATAGTTGGAAATGACAACCATCCGATCACTTCTTCTTAATTTCATTTCTATTTCCCATTTCATTTAATTTTGATATTTTATCTATTATACCATATTCACACAAAAAAACGAACATTCTCATCCTAAAAAATGCTCATTTTTCTTAAATTATTAATCTAGATCTGGTTTATAGAAGGAACGATTATCCATTGCGAAGATTTTATTGGTCATCTCTCCTTTATCTACCAAGGCAAGAGCTGTTGACATCATCATCATGCTTGCATCTAGGTTGTCAATCATATGGATAATCTCTGCCTCCATAATGCGTGGACGGACTGGACTTCCATACTCAAGTAAGCCGTGGTGACTGAGGATGACGTGGCGAAGCAGAACGACTTCTTCCTTGGTATCATCGATGCCGAGTTCCATCACTGTCTTGGTAATTTCACTATCAATCAGAGCGATATGGCCAAGAAGATTGCCTCGCACTGTATACTCAGTTTGGTCTGGTCCCGTCAACTCAATGACCTTAGCCAAGTCATGTAGCATAATTCCTGCATAGAGCAGACTCTTATTAAGCTGAGGATAGATCTCGCTAACGGCATCTGCCAAACGCACCATGGTCGCCGTATGATAGGCCAATCCCGTTTCAAAGGCATGGTGATTGGTCTTGGCTGCTGGATAAGAGTAAAATTCCTTGTCGTACTTGGTGTAGAGATTTCGGACAATCCGTTGCCAAACAGGATTTTCGATTTTGAAAATCATTTGCGACATATAGTCACGGATTTCCTTGACATCAACTGGCGACTTGACCTTGAAATCAGCTGGGTCATTGGGCTCGCCAGGTTGAGGCAGGCGGAGAGTAATTTGATTGACTTGAGGGGTGTTGTTATAAACTTCTCGGCGCCCTTTCATGTGGACAACCTTACCTGCGGTAAAGGCCTCAATGTTATGAGGTTGGGCATCCCAGAGCTTCCCATCAATCTCGCCACTATCATCTTGGAAGGTAAAGGCTAGGTAGTTTTTCCCAGCTCGAGTTTGCCTCAGGTCAGCTGATTTGATTAGGTAAAATCCTTCAAACAGCTCATCTTTTTTCATGTGACTAATCTTCATATTCTTCCTCATTTTCTTGGAAATGGAGTAGATCAAGCGCAGGCTCACCTTCTGATAACTCAATGTGACGGAGCGTCCGCTCGATAGCTGTGGTGCGACGGTTTAATAGTTCATCAATATTGCCAGAGGCATGTTGGAGATGTTTTTGTGCCTTGACCAGAATGCCACCAAACTTGCCAAACTCGGTCTTGACACTGGCAAGAGTCTTGCTGATATGGTCGGCACTCTTTTGGATATTAAGAGTCTTGAAGCCAACTGATAGGGAATTGAGCAAGGCTGACAGGGTACTTGGACCTGCGACAATAATCTGCTCCTCCCGCCTCAAATCATCAAAGAAGACAGGATTGCGGACAATTTCTGAGTAGAGACCTTCTGTCGGAACAAACAAGACTCCAAAATTGGTCGTTCGAGGTGGCGCTATATACTTGCTCTTGATATCCTTGGCAAAGCGCTTGACACTTGCTAGGAGCGACTTACGACAGCGTTCGATTTCGTCCTTGTCACCCGCTTCATAGGCTTCTTCTAGGCGGTAATAATCTGCCAGTGGAAACTTGGAGTCAATCGGTAGGTAGACGTATTCCTGGTCTCCCTGTCCAGGTAGCTTAATGGCGTACTCCACTCGTTCACTGGAGTTTTCAACCGTTGCATATTCTCGTTCATACTGGGCAGGGGTCATGATGTCTTCAATGATTTGCCCCAATTGCAATTCACCCAGAATTCCTCGCGTTTTGGTCCCAGAGAGAACCTTGTTAAGAGCACCGACATCACGGGCAACTGTCTGCATCTCTCCCAGACCACGATTGACCGACTCCAGTTGTTTGGAAACTGTCTCAAAGGAAGCCTGTAGGCGTGTCTGCAAGGTCTTTTCCAATTTTTCCTCGACCGTCTGGCGCATTTGTTCCAAACGTTGCTCATTTGATTCCTGCAGGGCTTGAAGGCGTTGGTCGGTCTTGTCTCTAGTTTGGAGGAGATTATCTGTCATTTCTTGACGAACTTGAGTCAGGGCTTGGTGCAATTCCATTCGCACTTCTTGCAAACGGTCACTGACAACCACTTCCAAATCTTTTTGATCTAACCGGCTGGCTTGTCTTGATTGTTCAAAGCGGTAATCCAACTGGTCTGACAAGTGATCCGCCTGTTCCTCCAAGCTCTTGGTCAGATGTTTTTCCTGCTTATCCTGCCTTTGCCAAATCAGAAAGAGTCCAGCTAGGTTGGCAATCAATAATAGAACAAGTAAACTTTCCATCCTACCTCCTGTCCTTGCTATGCAGCACAATCATATAGCCATCTGGGCAAGTCACTGACACTTCCCTATCTATATATTCGTTAGAAGCGTACACTTTTTTAAAGAAAAAATTCTGCTCTGTCAACTCATACTTAGCACCGAAAATAGTCAACTGGCTATCCCGAACCGGCATAAAGGCTAGATAGTCATAGTCCGAGCGAGGTTCTAGCTGACTGGTCCCTTCTGGACAATAGGCAATCAAATTTTGCCCATCCTCAATCGCTATCTGGCGCATATAGGGCGCCAACTTGGGATTGCTGGGCAGAAAGACATTAGCCAACATGTGATCAATACGACCACCTAAAGCACCGAAAATAGTAACCTCAGCCTGAGGATTTTGCTCAAAAATGGTTAAGAGAGCCAATTCCAAATCAGTATCATCTTTTTCTGGTCGGGCTTGAACAAAATGCTGGGCATTTTTTTGAATTACCTGTCGCTCTTCTTCCGTTACAGAATCAAAATCCCCAACTGCTAGGGCGAGAGGTAGATTTTCTTCCAAGACCCAAAGCGATCCTCGATCCACACCAACAAAAGCATCAAAATCTGTCCGATAATGACCGCGGTCTCCGCCTGCAAAAACTGCAACCCTAGTCCAGTTGTTTTCTGAGAGTTTGTACTCGCTCATTGACATCTCCCTTAAAGACATAGGAACCTGCTACAAAAACGGTCGCACCAGCTTCTTTGGCTTGAGCAATAGTTTGGTCATCAATCCCACCATCCACTTCAATCTCAAATTTCAAACCTTTTTCCTCACGAATGGCAACCAACTCACGGACCTTATCCATGGTTTCAGGTAGAAAAGCTTGTCCACCAAACCCAGGGTTCACTGTCATCACCAAGACTTGGTCAACTAGATGAAGGACGTGCTTGATAGCTTCAACAGGCGTACCAGGGTTAATGACAACCGAAGGTTTAACACCGAGTGAACGAATTTTTTGGAGGGCGCCATGAATATGAGGCGTTGCTTCTACATGGATGCTGATGATATCTGCTCCCGCACGCGCAAAGTCTTCCAGATGATGCTCTGGATTAGCTACCATCAAGTGGCAGTCAAAGACCATCTTGCTATGGGGACGAAGAGCTTCGACCACACCTGCACCAAAACTGATTTGTGGCACAAAGTGACCGTCCATGATATCGATATGGGCATACTCTGCCCCAGTTGCTTCTAGGCGTTTGATTTCACGTTCAAAGTTGGCATAATCTGCTGCCAGAATTGACGGAGCAATCTTGTATTGAGACATAGGTTTCTCCTTATTTTGGAATTTTTTTGCTGACTTTTTTATAGGTTTCTCTGCGATTTTCAATTTCGCTGAGGAATTGCAGGTAGTTGTCAAAACGGAAGGTGGCAATGGCGCCCTCTTCAACAGCTGGCTTTACTGCACAGGATGGCTCATGGGTATGGGTACAGCTACGAAATTTGCAGTTTCGACTAACACTAGCAAGCTCTGGAAAAGCTTGATTAAGATCTTCAGCCGTTGTTACTTCATAATCCAATGATGAAAAACCTGGTGTGTCTGCGATTTTACCCCCATTGAGGTTATAGAAACTGACCGCACGAGTGGTATGACGACCACGACCCAGACTGTCTGAGATTTCTCCTGTTTCAAGATTAAGGTCCGGTGCGATTTTATTGAGAAGAGTTGATTTCCCAACACCTGTCTGTCCCATGAAGACCGTAACCTTGCCTGTTAACAAAGGCAGGAGTTCCTCTTTACTGGTCACAAAGTCATAGCCGATGTCACCATAAGTCTGTTTATAAAAATCCAGTTCTCCTCTATCTTCCAACAAATCCATCTTGGAAATATAGACAATGGGATGGATGCCCTTGTGTTCCAAAAGAACCAAGAAGCGATCCAGCAAATTGCTGTTGAAATCAGGTTCTTTGACAGACATGATTACTACAGCTTGATCAATATTGACAATGGGCGGACGGACCAGACTGTTTTTCCGTTCGTGAATCTTGAGAATATAGCCTTCTGAATTTTCCTCGGCAGAGAAATCTACCCAGTCCCCAACATAGGGTGTATGCCCTTTTTTACGGAAATTTCCACGCGCTCGTGTTTGATAAACCTTGCCCTCACTCTCTACATAGTAGAACCCCGCCAAGGCTTTAATGATTTGTCCCTGCATCTTAGAGTCCTTGCCCTTTAAGTGCATCTGCTAGGCTGGCAAATTCTTCCAAGCTGAGAGCTTCCCCACGCACACTTGGTGACAAGCCTGCTTGGTCCAAGGCCTTGGTCAGCTTGTCCTTGACTTCCTCAGTCTTGCCAAAGTAACCTGTCAAATTGTTCCACAAGGTCTTACGGCGATGGGTAAAACTAGCCTTGGAAACCTTAAAGAAGAAGTTCTCGTCTTCCACTGCTACGGCTGGCTCTGGACGACGCACCATTTTCAAAATGGCTGAGTCCACATTTGGTGCTGGCACAAAGACTGTACGCGGCACGATAAAGGCAACCTTGGCAGTCATGTAATACTGCACCGCAATCGACAAGCTACCGTAAGCCTTTGTATTAGGCTGGGCCGAGATCCGATCCGCCACTTCTTTTTGCATCATGACCACAAACTCACTAAAAGGAATGCCACTCTCTATCAAGTGCATGAGAATAGGCGTCGTGATGTAATAAGGCAAGTTGGCTACTACCTTGATTGGCAGGTCAGGATTTTTGAAATTCTGGATATGTTGCGCCAAATCGACCTTGAGAATATCCTCATTAACCACTGTAACATTATCAAAATCACGCAGAGTATCTGCCAAAATCGGTACCAAACGGTGGTCGATCTCAAAAGCCATGACTTGAGCTGCACGCTCAGCCAGAAACTCTGTCAAAGCACCAATCCCTGGCCCAATTTCGATAACATTGATCTGGTCATCAATTTCAGCCGTATCCACGATTTTTTGAAGGATATTGGTATCCGTCAGGAAATTCTGCCCGAAGGACTTTTTAAAGGTAAAACCGTGACGCTCCAGCACTGCCTTGGTCACGCTATAATCTGCAATTCTCATCTATTCTCTTTTCTATTATCTGTTACTACTATTGTAACACATTCCCCTTGTATTTTGGGGGTGAAAATCATACCAAAAAACTATCTTTCCTCATGAAGAAAGATAGTCTTGGAAATCTTTAAAGGTGGATTTATCGGTTCTCTCGAAACATCCGTTCGAAAAAATCAGCTTCTTGATAACTTCGATTTTCAGGTAGGGTCAAATCTACATCCTCCTCCACATCGTCCACTGTCAGTTCAACCGTTTGAGGTAAATTTTTCAAACGATAATGCTTTTGCCTTTGCCCTTCAATGCTAGCAAAATCAAGCAAATAGCCATTCACTCGGATTTGAACCAAAAGGAGATGATTGGTCATGTTTTCCATGATGAGAATATCTTCTAAACCACCTCTGGCACTAGGATAATCAGATACCCTGCGAATACGAATTTTTTCACACATGAGCAAGCTCCCTCATATCAATGATTTCATCGGCCTTATTCCAGACTAGGGGATTATGGGTCGCAATGATGATAATTCGATTTTCATCTTTCAAATCCACCAAGAGATTCATAACCTCCTCTGAATTTTCAGGATCAAGAGCTGCTGTTGGTTCATCTGCCAAAATCAAGGGTGGATTTTTCAAAATAGTCTTAGCAAGGGCAACTCGTTGAGCCTCTCCCCCAGATAAAGTATAAATTTTTTGTTCTAGATCCAAATACCCTAGATTAACCTTTTCTAAAGCCTCCACTTGCCTTTCCAAACGTTCTACTTTTGAGATTTTCTGACCAACAAAGCCCAAATCCAAATTCTCTTTGATTGATTGGTTTTCTAAAAGGCCAAAATTTTGAAAGAGATAGCCCATCTGGTCTCGAAAATACTCACGAGTGGGAATGGTTTTTAAATCTTTCCCCTGATAGAGAACCCTTCCACCATCTATCTTTTCTAGCTTTCCTAAGATATTAAGTAAAGTCGTCTTTCCGCTTCCACTCTTTCCGATTAAGGCATAAACCTTGCCCTTCTCCAGCTTGAGATTTAAACCAGAGAAAATCGCGCGGTCATTAAACTTCTTTTCCAATCCTTGAATATCAATCATCTTATTTTCCTTTCAATACTGCCATACTACCAGCTTCTTCTTTTTTATCCTGCCTTACTAAAATCAAGAGGGCGTTAAGAGTAAATAAAGCTACAACTAAAGCGCTAAGCAAGCTATCTCCTGTCAAAACACTAGATAGGACTAGGCCAAGCAAGAGAACTCCTCCTTGCGCCAGTAAGTACTTGCCATGAAGCTCATAGATTGTCATGCCAGCAAGACGTCTAATCATGATCTCCCGTCTGAACTGCTCAAAATAGAGAAGATTCATGGAATCAAATAACAAGATAGCCGTAGACAGGGTCAAAATAGTTCCTATAAGGAGAGAGTAGAACTCCATCCGTTTGTCATTTAGTACCTTGGCAAAAAATAGCTGGCTTTTTACCAAATAAGAGACTTTGTGATACAGACCTTGCTCTTTTAGAGCTGTGATACTATCTCCATATCGATCTAGTTTTAAGGCACTATTAGCCGTAGTTCCCCATAACATTCCTGCAACAGGTCTTGTTCCAGTCGCTTGCGGCGTTAAAACTACAATAATCGGATCTTTTAGGTACTGGCGTGTCGTCTTGTACCCATCGTTATAGAGGAAGCGTTCCTGTCCTGTTTCTGTAAAAGCTAGCGTTACCTGTGGGAGGTAGTGTTTCTGACTCGTCACTTCTACACTTTCAGATGAAAAGTTTTGCAGGTAATCTGTAAATAATCCTTGATAGTAGACAGACTGCTCTCGCAAGCTCTCAGGCAAGATCAGCCCAAATTCTCCCTCAGACAAGTTTTGCATCTTGTCCATAAACTCAGGAGATACGGCAACCTTCTCTTCTGTTAGATAGCGCGGTGAGACATAGATGACATCTCCTGACGGTGTGTAGTCATTGAGACGATTGCCATCTAGGTCCACTTCTGCGCCATTTGAGAATTTGTCAACATTGCTCATGATATAAAAAGAGTCTGTATTGGCTAACCGTTCTTCAGTAAATATCTGCCACTCACGATTATCCTTACGCATTCCTTCTTCATCGGCAAATGCACTAGACCAACCAAAGGATAGACGGTAACGATCTGAGGACTGACTCCATTTATCGCTAGCTCTCTCCATTTCTTGCATTTCACGGTAGTGGGGTAGGAGAGCAGTCGCACTCGAGCCGACCACCAGCATGGCCAAGAGTTGCCCCACCATCATCAATGTCATCATACGTTTGAGAGGGAGTTTCCCTTTCAATAGATCCACCAGACTATTTTCCTGTAAACCAAGTAGATACACGACACTTAATAAGGTAGAAATCCCTACCAAGGCCAATCCATAAAGTAAAAGACCAATGATGACCAGTTGCACCGTTGCCATAAACAAGGCACCTTGATACCAGAGAATCCCCAATCCCAAAAAACTGGATACCAGCACCGAGAAGATAAGCTGTCTCATATCTTCTAATACTGGTCTGAGAGCAACCCCAAACAAGCTCTCACCAGCTATTAAACGAATCCCTGCTTGACGGAGGGATTTTATCCGATAAATCAGAGTCAAACTCATAAAGGTCAGCAGAAAAATAGCCAAACTCAGTAGCACCATAGGGGTGACAGCCAATAGTAAGACTATCGAAAATGGATCTTCTCCATTCGAAACAAATCCTTGATAGCCAAGTTCTTTCAAGGTGGTCTGTAAGCTCACTCCATCCAAACTTCCTGACACAATCAAGTAAGACCCTAATAAATCACTCGTTTCTGCACTCTCCTTGGAGGAAATGGTCAGACCTGCTGGAAGCTCTCCCTGACCATAAGTGGCATAGGTAAAGCGTGTTTCTCCAGCTTCATTTGGCTCAACGATCCGACGGGCGATGAGACTATTATGCTCTACCGCCAAGTGACTCAAAACCTCTGTCACCTCTTCGCGACCAGCTACTGGTTGATTTAACACCATTCCTGTCACATCAACAGAGGGATAGTTACCAAATAAAATCTCTTCTCGATGGTCAACGGAAGTTATCACCATATAAAGCGATACCAATACCATTGAAATCAAAATAAATAAACGTTTCATCATTTCCTCCCAAAAGTTACTTGATCACTTAGTGAGAAGGTGACCAAGTAAAGCTAAACAATAGGGCTATACCATTCTAAACATTATAGTAGAATGCAACTTTCTCTCCCCAAGAAGTACGAATCCATGCACGAGAAGTCCCTCCAGCATCAGCATATCCCTTATCAGATGAACCAGTTTTTCTACTAACAACTGTTGAGCTATGATATTCTGAAGAGTGATAGTAGTTTGAGTAAGCACCTCCGTCACCTGAACCATAAGTCCAAACACCACCTTCTGGGTATTGAACGGCAGCAGAGACAACTGCTACACCTCCACCTAATGTTGCTGCAATGCTCGCTACAAGGGCTAATTTTTTAACTGTTTATTTCATATTGATACTCCTCGATACTATTATATTACCAAATGATATTCTAAAATTATTTGTTTTTCTCTAAATTGTCAAAATAGCACCCTGAAATGAACTTTTATAGTCATTATACTCCATCTTTATCACACTACCAAGGACATCAATGTCCTTAAAATCTAACTATTTCATAATATTTTTGGCTTACATCTAAAAAAACAGTTCTAAAGACGAACTTTAGAACTGTTTTAATACTAGAACAAGGACATTTTTGTCATTGCTTCGCTATGTTTATAAATATTTTTTTACATCCTCTTGCCATTCCTCTGTCAATTTCTTTACTAGAAATTCATCTCCAATTAGCTTCGCAAATGTTTTAGAAGACTGATAAAATGATTCAGCTAAACTAAAATCTCTTTCTTCTCTTAATGCTTGCTTCCACAAAAACATAAATACAAGAGGTTTCTTTTGATAATCTTGAGTTTTATCCATAATTTCTTGTAAACACGATAGATAATCATTAAAGCAATCAGTCACTCCTACCTTTTCAAGACAACACATTCCTGAAATAAGAGTATCTCTAATTATAAAGAAGTTTTCTAATTGAGTTACCTTCTTCTGTTCTAAAAGAAAGAACATTAGCTTTTCGATTTGATTCACAAATTTGGCAAGATCTTTTCTAATGAGTATTTGATAAAAAAACAAACGAATCAACAACATATCATTTATTGAATAAACTTCTTTTTCTATAATCTGAGGCATATGTTCCTCAAGTATTAACTCTGCGTATTCAGGCCTTCTAGTTCTAGAAGTATCTAAACACGCCTGCAATACTTCACATGCTAATTGTTCTTCTTTAGGAAGATTATCAAAGTATATTTTATAAATCTCTTCCAAACACGCTTCTTTTTTATCGTATTCCTCTTCTTTACCATAGATTGGTTCACGTAAAATCTGGTATTTCAATTCTAAATAAGCAGAAGGAAGAGCTGAAAAATCCGGCATAAGGCTATAAGCTGGAACTCCTAAACGACGAGCAATATAGTCTAACTTGGGCAAACTCGGTTGCGAAGCTCCACTTTCAATTCTCGACAGTTGACGAACTGTCAGTTCTTGCTCATCTCCACAAAAATCTGGACGACTAATTCCTTTTTCTATCCGAATCTCTTTAATTTTTTGACCAATTAACATCAGACGCCTCCTCTTCTACCTGCTTCGAAAAATACTGTAAAACTCAAAAAATTGTAATGATCACATCTTTCCTACTCATAACTTTTCATAGCTGATTCTACTTCTGCCAAGGTGACCCCAAACAACTCTAAGCGTTTGAGGAGTTGCTTGCCGTTGGAATAGCCGATTCGGAGAGCCTCTCCCAGATATTCTCTGCGTTTACGGCTATCTGCCCCTGCTAGAAAACCAAGGCGAATCAAGTCGCTACGACTGATGTCAAACTGACTCTCATGTTCAAATTGTTCTGTCACTTGAGCTAGAGCTGTTTTCAGGTCTTCATAGCTGGCATGCTCAATTCCCAGAGACCGCCCCTTGGTCTTGGACTTAGGAACAGCTTCATCTCGTTTGAGGAAGGCATGCTGAACCGTTGGAATAGCTGTCATAATCATGCGACGAATTCGCTCACCGTTAAAGTCAGGATCTGTAAAGACAATGACTCCATGACGCTCATGTAGGCGCTGAATACGCTCTATATCCTGGTCATTGATGGCGGAACCTCGGGTTTCATAGGTCTCTACATCGAAATAACGTTTGAGATTGGCCGTATCATCGCGGCCTTCAACCACGATGACTTGAGAAATTTTTTCTTTCATCACTTGCTGTCCAATCCAAAAATATGCTCTGCATTTGCAGTTGTTACCGCCGCTAGCTCTTCTGCCGTCATGCCACGCAAATCAGCTATGAAGTCCACCACATAACGGGTGTAAGCTGTTTTGTTTTCGCGACCCCGTTTAGGAACAGGAGCTAGGTAGGGCGCATCCGTCTCCACCAACATCTTGTCCAGAGGAAGTTCTCTAGCAGCCTCTTGGATATCAGTTGCCTTCTTGAAAGTCACCACACCTGAGAAGGAAATGGTCATACCAAGCGCGACAAACTTCTCTGCCCATTCAAGAGTTCCTGAGAAAGAATGCATGATACCACCTCGAGGACCAACTCCCTCGCTCTTAATAATCTCATAGGTATCTTCCAGAGCATCACGGGTGTGGACAACAAAAGGCAATTCCAAATCCTTAGATAACTGAATCTGACGACGAAAAACCTGCTCCTGCACTTCTTTTGGTGCTGTCATCCAATGGTAATCTAAGCCAATTTCACCTAAAGCCACAACCTTGGGATGTTTTAACTTATCCAACAAGTAAGCCTCGACTTCCTCCGTATAAGTCCCTGCTTCTGTCGGATGCCAACCAATAGTTGCGTAGAGTTGGTCATACTCATCTACCAACTCCAAGGCACGCTCAATCGTTGGTTGATCAAAACCAACAATATTCATCTGTGTCACACCCATCTCAGCAGCCAAGGTAATTTCTTCTGCCTCACGACCTGCAAATTCTTCTACATTCAAGTGTGTATGTGTATCAAAAATCATCTCTTCTAACCTCGTTTTCTATCTACTATTATAGCAAAAAAACTGACCTCTCTCCTCATCTGAAAAAAATATTCTAAAATCCATTATCATCTCTTGACGCTCTTTTTCCAAAGCAGTATAATAACACTTATTGAATTTTTCAACAAAGGAAACAACTATGTTTACAAAATTAAAACAGACCTTTATCGGTCGTCCTCTTAAATCCTTAACCGAAGGCGAAGGAGGACTACTGGGAAAAATGCAGGCACTGGCCATGTTGTCAAGCGACGCTCTGTCCT
>NZ_CAUQCJ010000009.1:0-56748 GCF_963516515.1 uncultured Streptococcus sp.
GACGTGTATCACTTTCACTTAAAGCAACAACACCTGGACCATGGGATGGCGTTGAGCAAAAATTGGCTAAAGGTGATGTAGTTGAAGGAACAGTTAAACGTTTGACTGACTTCGGTGCATTTGTTGAAGTATTGCCAGGTATTGATGGACTTGTTCACGTATCACAAATTTCACACAAACGTATTGAAAGTCCAAAAGAAGCTCTTAAAGTTGGTCAAGAAGTTCAAGTTAAAGTTCTTGAAGTTAACGCAGATGCAGAGCGCGTATCACTTTCTATCAAAGCTCTTGAAGAGCGTCCAGCTCAAGAAGAAGGACAAAAAGAAGAAAAACGTGCTCCACGTCCACGTCGTCCAAAACGTCAAGAAAAACGTGATTTCGAACTTCCAGAAACACAAACAGGATTCTCAATGGCTGACTTGTTCGGTGATATCGAACTTTAATCAAATTGAAAATTCATAAAATCCTTTGTTTTCTAAACAAGGGATTTTTCTTTTGTCTGTAAGCCTTTTTTGATATAATAGTTCTATGTTAGAATCAGAAAAACAATCACGTTATCAAATGTTAAATGAAGAGCTCTCTTTTTTATTGGAAGGTGAAAGTAATGTTTTGGCTAATCTTTCCAATGCCAGTGCTCTTTTAAAATCACGCTTTTCCAATACTGTATTTGCAGGCTTTTATTTGTTCGATGGAGAGGAATTGATTTTAGGTCCCTTCCAAGGAGGTGTTTCCTGTATCCGTATTGCACTAGGCAAGGGTGTTTGTGGGGAGGCAGCTCATTTTCAGGAAACAGTTCTGGTTGGTGATGTAAGTACCTATCCCAACTATATTTCTTGTGACAGTCGAGCTAAAAGTGAAATTGTGGTGCCCATGATAAAGAATGATCAATTGCTTGGAGTTCTGGATCTGGATTCTTCAGAGATTGATGATTATGATACTATGGATAGAGATTATTTGGAACAATTTGTCGCTATTTTGCTTGAAAAGACAGAATGGGACTTTACAATGTTTGGGGAGAAAGCCTAATGTATCAAGCACTTTATCGAAAATATAGAAGTCAAAACTTTTCCCAGTTGGTTGGTCAAGAAGTTGTGGCTAAGACTCTTAAACAAGCAGTTGAACAAGAGAAAATAAGTCATGCCTATCTTTTTTCAGGTCCTCGTGGAACGGGAAAAACCAGTGTGGCTAAGATTTTTGCCAAAGCTATGAATTGTCCAAATCAAGTGGGTGGTGAACCTTGTAATAACTGCTATATTTGTCAGGCAGTGACGGACGGGAGTTTAGAAGATGTCATCGAAATGGATGCGGCTTCTAATAATGGGGTCGATGAAATCCGTGAAATTCGTGATAAATCTACCTACGCCCCTAGCCTTGCCCGTTATAAGGTTTATATCATAGATGAGGTTCACATGTTGTCTACAGGGGCTTTTAATGCTCTCCTAAAGACGCTGGAAGAGCCAACACAGAATGTTGTCTTTATTTTGGCCACTACTGAATTACACAAGATTCCTGCCACTATTCTATCCCGTGTGCAACGTTTTGAATTTAAATCAATTAAGACACAGGATATTAAGGAACATATCTACTATATCTTAGACAAAGAAAATATCAGTTCTGAACCAGAGGCTGTGGAAATCATTGCTAGACGGGCTGAAGGTGGGATGCGGGACGCCTTGTCTATTTTAGACCAAGCTCTGAGTTTGACCCAGGGAAATGAGCTGACGACTGCTATCTCTGAAGAAATTACAGGAACTATTAGCCTATCAGCCTTGGATGATTATGTAGCTGCCTTGTCTCAACAAGATGTTCCAAAGGCCCTAGCGTGCTTAAATCTTCTTTTTGACAATGGTAAGAGCATGACTCGTTTTGTGACCGACCTTTTGCACTATTTAAGAGATTTGTTAATTGTCCAAACAGGTGGAGAAAACACTCATCATAGTCCAGTCTTTGTAGAAAATTTGGCACTTCCTCAAGAAAATCTGTTTGAAATGATTCGCTTAGCGACAGTCAGTTTAGCAGATATTAAGTCTAGTTTGCAGCCCAAGATTTATGCTGAGATGATGACTATTCGATTGGCAGAGATTGAGCTTGAACCAGCTCTTTCAGGGGCGGTTGAAAATGAAATTGCTACGCTGAGACAGGAAGTTGCCCGTCTCAAACAAGAACTCGCCAATGTGGGAACTGTAGCCAAGTCAACTAGTCCAGCGCCTAGTCGTCCAGCGGCAGGCAAAACAGTCTATCGTGTAGATCGCAATAAAGTTCAATCTATCTTACAAGAGGCCGTCGAAAATCCTGATTTAGCACGTCAAAATCTGATTCGTTTACAGAATGCCTGGGGAGAGGTGATTGAAAGTCTTGGAGGTCCTGATAAGGCTCTGCTAGTTGGATCTCAACCAGTTGCGGCCAATGAACACCACGCTATTCTTGCTTTTGAGTCTAACTTCAATGCTGGTCAAACCATGAAACGAGACAATCTCAACACCATGTTTGGCAATATCCTCAGTCAGGCAGCAGGTTTTTCACCTGAGATTTTAGCCATTTCCATGGAGGAATGGAAAGAAGTTCGCGCAGCCTTTTCAGCCAAAGCCAAATCTACTCAAACTGAAAAAGAAGTAGAAGAAGAAAGTCTGATTCCAGAAGGATTTGAATTTTTGGCTGATAAAGTGAAGGTAGAGGAAGACTAAAGAAAGATTTCATGATACAATAAGTTTATGAATAGACAACAATTTATTATCATAGCGCTGTTTACAGCTGCTGAGACCTATTTTTTTAATGAAGCCTGGATGACTGGTCGCTATATTATGGCAGCCTTTTGGGCCATTTTGCTCTTTCGAAATTTTCGAGTTAGTTATTTGATGGGCAAGATTGTAGATGTCATTGACCAGCATTTGAAAGGAAAAGACTAGTCCTCAGCTTCTAGACAAAATCAAAGCCTTTTAGGCTTTTTTTTGTTATACTATAAAAGTATATTTATTGACCTTTTACCGTGTTTTCTAGGGAAATCAAGTATGTTTCTAGTAAGTACTGTAAAGGCCTTGAAAAAGAAAGGAACTATCATGTCAGTATTAGAGATCAAAGATCTTCACGTTGAGATTGAAGGAAAAGAAATTTTAAAAGGGGTTAACCTGACCCTGAAAACAGGTGAAATAGCCGCTATCATGGGGCCAAATGGTACGGGTAAATCGACTCTCTCTGCCGCTATCATGGGAAATCCAAACTATGAAGTAACTAAAGGTGAAGTCTTGTTTGATGGCGTAAACATTCTTGAGTTAGAGGTGGACGAGCGTGCGCGTATGGGACTTTTCCTTGCTATGCAATACCCATCAGAAATTCCTGGAATTACTAATGCTGAGTTTCTTCGTGCAGCTATGAATGCTGGTAAAGAAGACGATGAGAAGATTTCAGTTCGTGAGTTTATCACTAAATTGGATGAGAAGATGGAATTGCTCAACATGAAAGAAGAAATGGCTGAGCGTTACCTCAACGAAGGTTTCTCTGGTGGTGAGAAAAAACGTAATGAAATTCTTCAACTTTTGATGTTGGAACCAACTTTTGCCCTTTTGGATGAGATTGACTCTGGTCTTGATATTGATGCCCTTAAAGTTGTTTCTAAAGGTGTGAATGCCATGCGTGGTGAAGGCTTTGGTGCTATGATTATCACTCACTACCAACGTCTTTTGAACTATATCACACCAGACGTGGTACACGTGATGATGGAAGGGCGTGTTGTCCTTTCTGGTGGTCCAGAATTGGCTGCGCGTTTGGAACGTGAAGGATACGCAAAACTAGCTGAAGAACTTGGCTACGACTACAAGGAAGAATTGTAATTCCCTCGTATCTTTTAGGAGAAGTAAATGACTAAAGAAACTATTAAACTTTTTTCAGAAATGCACGCTGAACCAAGCTGGTTGGCTGACCTCCGTCAAAAAGCTTTTGATAAGATTGAGAGCCTAGAATTACCGGTTATTGAGCGTGTCAAATTTCACCGTTGGAATCTAGGTGATGGAACGATTACAGAAAGTGAGCCATCAGCAAATGTTCCAGACTTCACAGCTCTAGATAACCACTTGAAGTTAGTGCAAGTAGGAACTCATACAGTTTTTGAACAAATACCAGTTGAATTAGTTGAACAAGGTGTTATCTTCACAGACTTTCACTCAGCTTTAGAAGAAATTCCAGAACTCGTAGAAGAATTCTTCATGTCATCTGTTAAGTATGACGATGACAAGTTGGCAGCCTACCATACAGCTTATTTCAACAGTGGTGCTGTTCTTTACATTCCTGATAATGTTGAGATTAAAGAACCAATCGAAGGAATTTTCTACCAAGACAGTGATAGCGATGTGCCGTTTAACAAGCATATTATGATTATCGCTGGTAAAAATTCTAAGATTAGTTATCTTGAACGTCTTGAGTCACGTGGTGAAGGCAGTGCAAAAGCGACTGCTAATATCACAGTCGAAGTGATTGCACGTTCTGGTGCGCAAGTGAAGTTTGCGGCTATTGACCGTCTAGGTGAAAACGTTACTGCCTATATTAGCCGTCGTGGTAAATTGGGCAACGATGCAAGCATTGACTGGGCGATTGGTGTTATGAACGAAGGAAACGTCGTTGCTGACTTTGATAGCGACCTGATTGGTAACGGTAGCCATGCCGACCTAAAAGTGGTAGCTCTTTCAAGTGGACGTCAGATTCAAGGGATTGATACTCGTGTGACTAACTATGGTTGCAACTCAATCGGAAATATCCTCCAGCATGGGGTTATCCTTGAAAAAGCAACTTTAACTTTCAACGGTATCGGTCATATCATCAAGGGTGCTAAGGGAGCCGATGCGCAACAAGAGAGTCGTGTTCTCATGCTTTCAGACCAAGCGCGTTCAGATGCCAACCCAATTCTTTTGATTGATGAAAATGACGTTACTGCTGGACACGCGGCTTCTATCGGACAGGTGGATCCAGAAGATATGTACTATCTCATGAGCCGTGGCTTGGACAAGGCAACTGCTGAGCGTTTGGTTGTTCGTGGTTTCCTTGGATCTGTTATCGTTGAGATTCCAGTCAAGGAAGTTCGTGATGAAATGATTGCAACTATCGAAGAAAAATTGTCAAAACGCTAAGGGGTAGCCTATGTTAGATGTAGAAGTGATTCGCAAGGATTTTCCAATTTTAGACCAGATTGTTAATGATGAACCATTGGTTTATTTGGACAATGCTGCGACGACACAAAAACCACTAGCAGTTCTGGAGACGATTAACCGCTACTATGAGCAGGATAATGCCAATGTTCACCGTGGTGTTCATACCTTAGCGGAACGTGCGACAGCATCCTATGAAGCTGCTCGTGAAACCATTCGTAAGTTTATCAATGCAGGTTCAACAAAGGAAGTTCTCTTCACCAGAGGAACGACAACCAGTCTTAACTGGGTAGCTCGCTTTGCTGAGGAAGTCTTGACTGAGGGAGACCAGGTCTTGATTTCTGTCATGGAACACCATTCCAATATTATTCCTTGGCAAGAAGCCTGTCGCAAGACTGGAGCAGAGCTTGTCTATGTCTATCTCAAGGACGGGGCTCTAGATATGGATGATTTGCGAGCTAAATTGACTGATAAGGTCAAGTTTGTATCTTTAGCTCATGCTTCAAATGTTCTTGGAGTAGTCAATCCAATTAAGGAAATCACTCAAATGGCCCACCAAGTTGGTGCTATCATGGTGGTGGATGGTGCTCAATCTACACCCCATATGAAGATTGATGTCCAGGACTTGGATGTGGACTTCTTTGCCTTTTCAGGTCACAAGATGGCTGGTCCGACTGGTATCGGTGTCCTTTACGGCAAAGAGAAGTATCTGGAACAAATGTCACCAGTAGAATTTGGTGGCG
The DNA here is from genome assembly GCF_963516515.1 of uncultured Streptococcus sp. Lineage (GTDB taxonomy): Bacteria > Bacillota > Bacilli > Lactobacillales > Streptococcaceae > Streptococcus. The sequence goes on from NZ_CAUQCJ010000009.1 coordinate 5,876, forward strand.
AGATGATTGATTTCGTCTATGAGCAATTTGCTAGTTGGAAAGAATTGCCTTGGAAATTTGAGGCTGGAACGCCAAATATGGCAGGTGCGATTGGACTTGCTGCTGCAGTTGATTATCTGGAAAAGATTGGTATGGATGCCATTGAAGCCCATGAACAGGAATTAATCTCATACGTCTATCCAAAACTGCAGGCCATTGAAGGACTGACCATTTATGGTTCACAGGACTTGGCTCAACGTTCAGGTGTCATTGCCTTTAATTTAGGTGACCTTCATCCGCATGACCTTGCAACAGCACTTGATTATGAAGGAGTAGCTGTTCGTGCAGGTCATCATTGCGCTCAACCTTTGCTCCAATATTTGGAAGTTCCAGCAACAGTTCGTGCAAGTTTTTATATCTACAATACCAAGGCAGATTGCGACAAGTTGGTCGATGCCCTAGAAAAGACAAAGGAGTTTTTCAATGGCACTTTCTAAACTAGATAGCCTTTATATGGCAGTGGTAGCGGACCATTCGAAAAATCCACATCATCAAGGGAAGTTGGAAGACGCTGAACAAATCAGTCTCAACAATCCAACCTGTGGCGATGTCATCAACCTATCTGTCAAGTTTGATGCAGAGGACCGTTTGGAAGATATCGCTTTTCTAAACTCAGGTTGTACCATCTCGACTGCCTCTGCTAGTATGATGACAGATGCTGTTTTGGGTAAGACCAAGCAAGAAGTTTTAGAACTTGCGACCATTTTTTCTGAAATGGTTCAAGGGCAAAAAGATGAACGCCAAGACCAACTAGGTGATGCAGCCTTCTTGTCAGGTGTTGCTAAATTTCCGCAACGGATTAAGTGTGCAACTTTGGCTTGGAATGCCCTTAAGAAAACAATTGAAAATCAAGAAAAAAAGTAAGACAAGTTTCTTTTGTCTTATGAACTATTAGAAATGAAGAATGAAAGAAAGGATATTATGGCTGAAGAAAGAGTAGAACCAAAACCAATTGATCTTGGTGAATATAAATTTGGTTTCCATGATGATGTAGAGCCTGTCCTATCGACAGGAAAAGGATTGAATGAAGATGTCATTCGTGAATTATCAGCTGCTAAGGGAGAACCTGAGTGGATGTTAGAATTCCGTTTGAAGTCTTATGAAACCTTCAAAAAAATGCCTATGCAAACTTGGGGAGCAGACTTGTCAGAGATTGACTTTGATGACTTGATCTACTACCAAAAACCATCTGATAAGCCAGCTCGTTCATGGGATGAAGTTCCTGAAAAAATTAAAGAAACCTTTGAACGTATCGGGATTCCTGAAGCTGAGCGTGCTTATCTAGCTGGTGCTTCTGCCCAGTACGAGTCAGAAGTGGTTTACCACAACATGAAGGAAGAGTTCCAGAAATTGGGGATTGTCTTTACAGATACGGATTCTGCCCTCAAGGAATACCCAGACTTGTTTAAACAATACTTTGCTAAGTTGGTACCGCCAACAGATAACAAATTGGCAGCCCTCAACTCAGCAGTATGGTCTGGTGGAACCTTTATCTACGTACCAAAAGGGGTCAAGGTAGATATTCCACTTCAAACTTACTTCCGTATCAACAACGAAAATACAGGTCAGTTTGAACGTACCTTGATTATCGTTGATGAGGGTGCAAGTGTCCACTACGTAGAAGGATGTACAGCGCCAACTTATTCAAGTAATAGTTTGCACGCAGCCATTGTAGAAATCTTTGCCTTGGACGGAGCTTATATGCGTTACACAACTATCCAAAACTGGTCTGACAACGTTTATAACTTGGTAACCAAACGTGCAAAAGCTTTGAAAGATGCGACTGTTGAGTGGATCGATGGTAACTTGGGTGCTAAAACGACTATGAAATATCCATCTGTTTACCTTGATGGAGAAGGGGCGCGTGGTACTATGCTTTCTATTGCCTTTGCTAATGCAGGGCAACACCAAGACACGGGAGCTAAGATGATCCACAACGCTCCTCACACAAGCTCGTCTATCGTGTCCAAATCCATCGCTAAAGGCGGAGGAAAGGTGGACTACCGTGGACAAGTGACCTTCAACAAAAACTCTAAGAAATCTGTTTCTCACATCGAGTGTGATACCATTATCATGGATGACTTGTCAGCATCAGATACTATTCCATTTAATGAAATTCACAACTCACAAGTCGCTTTGGAACACGAAGCTAAGGTATCTAAGATTTCAGAAGAACAATTGTATTACCTCATGAGTCGTGGCTTGTCAGAATCTGAGGCAACTGAGATGATTGTTATGGGATTTGTAGAACCCTTCACCAAAGAACTTCCAATGGAATATGCAGTTGAGCTGAACCGCTTGATTAGCTATGAGATGGAAGGATCAGTTGGGTAAAATTTGATTTTAAATTTACCCAAAATCAAGGACTTTGAAGAAGAACTTATAACAAAAAAATCGCGGTTTAAATCGCGATTTTTTTTATAATTTTTCGTTGATAAATCGGATAAATTGATTCCACCAAACTTTTAAGAAGAAAGCTTTTTCAACTTTCTTTTCTGCTACCATTTCGAAACTAGGACGTTCTGTGGTAATGTAACCTTGACCAATCAAGTCCTTGTCTTCGTAAGTTAAATGACCAACTACTGTTCCAGCTTCAAGTGGTGCTGGGATTGCTTTGGAATCAGGTGTGAATTGAATAGATAGGGAAGATTGACTTCCAACACGTTCAATTAGAGAGATATCATCTTTGGCAACGGCAGTTACAGCATCTTCTTTTCCATCTTGTACAGGGGCTTTGCTATCTTGGTAGGCATCGCCTTTTTGAACGATTTTACGAAGCGTGAATGTAGAAGAGATATAATCCATTAGTGAGGATGTAGCTGTGAAGCGAGCGTAAGGATTATTGTCCTGATGGTCTGCATTCAAAACGACTGTGATAACCCTCATCCCTTTTTCGACAGTAGTACCAACAAAAGATTCTCCAGCTTTGTCTGTTGTTCCTGTTTTAAGGCCATCAAAACCACCGCGATAAGCAGGCATACCTTCTAACATGTAGTTGGTAGAAGTGATTGTCATTCCAGCAAAAGTAGAAGAAGGTTTTTTCGTGATTTCCAAGACTTGTGGGTATTTTTTGATGAGATTGCGAGCAACGATAGCGACATCATAAGCACTGAGCTTATTTTCCTCATCTTTTTTAGAGCCTGGGTAAATGTTATCCCCTAGAGTCTCATTGTTAAGACCAGTCGTATTGACAACAGTGGCATCCTGAATTCCCCATTCTAAGAGTTTTGCCCGCATCATATCGACGAAATCTTTTTCTGAGCCAGCAATTTTCTCAGCTAGGGCAATAGCCGCACTGTTAGCACTAGATACTAGGGTTGCTTCGAGCAGTTGTTCGACGGTATAATTACGAGCCTCCATAGGAACGTTACTCGCTTCAGAATTTGTCGTTAATTTGTAAGGATAATCAGAAATATCTACCGGAGTTGATAGTGTAATACTGCCGTTTTCCAAGGCTTCATAGACAAGATAAACAGTAATTAACTTTGTGATTGAAGCAATTTCAACTGGCTGGGTTGCATCTTTCTCATAGAGAATTTTACCAGTATTTGCCTCAACGGCAATTGCATGTTTAGCAGCAATATTAAAATCTTGAGCAGCAACAGTAGATGCTGAGCCAATAACGGAAAGGCTTAAAAGAGTTAAAATTATTTTTTTCATAGTAAGTTTATTCTATCATAAAGAAAAAAATATTTCCAGTTTCATGATATAAGAAAGAAGCTTTTTTGAAAGTGTGGTAAAATAGATGAATGGAGGTACCTCATGTTTCGTAAGAATAAATTATTTTTTTGGACCAGTGAGATTTTACTATTAACCATCATCTTTTATTTATGGAGACAGATGGGGGGGATTATAACGCCTTTTGTAAGTGTTGCAAACACCATCATGATTCCCTTTCTTCTAGGTAGTTTTTTATATTATTTGACCAATCCTATTGTAAATTTTTTACAAAAGTATTTCAAAATTAATCGTATCATTGGTATTCTACTAACCTTGTGTGCCTTGGTTTGGGGGCTTGTCATTGGGGTAGTCTATCTCTTACCGATTTTGGTTAATCAGTTGACCAGCTTGATTGCGACTAGCCAGACTATCTACAGTCGTTTACAAGATTTGATTGTGGATTTATCTACTTATCCAGCCTTTCAAAATTTAGATATTCAAGCGACTATTCAACAGTTAAATCTCTCCTATGTAGATATTTTACAAAATATCCTAAATAGTGTGACGAATAGTGTCGGAAGTATCCTATCAGCTCTTTTTAGTACTGTTTTAATTATTATCATGACACCTGTGTTTTTGGTTTATTTTTTGTTAGATGGTCACAAATTTTTACCGATGCTTGAACGTACTGTTTTAAAGAGAGATAAGTTGCATATTGCAGGTCTTTTAAAGAATTTGAATGCGACAATTGCTCGCTATATTAGTGGTGTCGCAATTGATGCGATTATTATTGGTTGTTTGGCCTTTATCGGATATAGCGTGATCGGTTTAAAATACGCTTTGGTCTTCGCCATCTTTTCAGGATTAGCCAATCTCATTCCGTATGTGGGACCAAGTATTGGCTTGATTCCAATGATTATCGCAAATGTCTTTACTGATCCTCATAGAATGCTGATTGCAGTTGTTTACATGCTGATCATTCAACAAGTGGATGGGAACATCCTTTACCCTCGAATCGTAGGTGGGGTGATGAAGGTTCATCCAATTACAATTTTGGTATTACTTTTGTTATCAAGTAATATCTATGGTGTCATTGGTATGATTGTCGCAGTACCAACCTATTCTATTTTAAAAGAAATTTCTAAGTTTTTATCACGTTTGTATGAAAATCATAAAATAATGAAAGAACGAGAAAGAGAATTAGCTAAGTAAAAGTCAGGAATTCCTGATTTTTCTTTTTGTTTAGCTGAGTGATAGGAGTAGAAGTGTCGTTTAGATTAGCAGATTAAGAATAATTCACAAAAACTTTGTAAAACACTTGCAATTTAGCTGAAATTTGATAAAATAGTAAGGAAAGTTAGACTGTATTGCCTACTGTCTATCTATAAAATATATTTTATTGGAGGCTTTTACTCAAATGGCAAAAGAAAAATACGATCGTAGTAAACCACACGTTAACATTGGTACTATCGGACACGTTGACCACGGTAAAACTACCCTAACTGCAGCTATCACAACTGTTTTGGCACGTCGCTTGCCTTCATCAGTTAACCAACCTAAAGACTATGCGTCTATCGATGCTGCTCCAGAAGAACGCGAACGCGGTATCACAATCAACACTGCGCACGTTGAGTACGAAACTGAAAAACGTCACTACGCTCACATCGACGCTCCAGGACACGCGGACTACGTTAAAAACATGATCACTGGTGCCGCTCAAATGGACGGAGCTATCCTTGTAGTAGCTTCAACTGACGGACCAATGCCACAAACTCGTGAGCACATCCTTCTTTCACGTCAGGTTGGTGTTAAACACCTTATCGTCTTCATGAACAAAGTTGACTTGGTTGACGACGAAGAATTGCTTGAATTGGTTGAAATGGAAATCCGTGACCTACTTTCAGAATACGACTTCCCAGGTGACGATCTTCCAGTTATCCAAGGTTCAGCTCTTAAAGCCCTTGAAGGTGACTCTAAATACGAAGACATCGTTATGGAATTGATGAACACAGTTGATGAGTACATCCCAGAACCAGAACGTGACACTGACAAACCATTGCTTCTTCCAGTCGAAGACGTATTCTCAATCACTGGACGTGGTACAGTTGCTTCAGGACGTATCGACCGTGGTATCGTTAAAGTCAACGACGAAATCGAAATCGTTGGTATCAAAGAAGAAACTCAAAAAGCAGTTGTTACTGGTGTTGAAATGTTCCGTAAACAACTTGACGAAGGTCTTGCCGGAGATAACGTAGGTGTCCTTCTTCGTGGTGTTCAACGTGATGAAATCGAACGTGGACAAGTTATCGCTAAACCAGGTTCAATCAACCCACACACTAAATTCAAAGGTGAAGTTTACATCCTTACTAAAGAAGAAGGTGGACGTCACACTCCATTCTTCAACAACTACCGTCCACAATTCTACTTCCGTACTACTGACGTTACAGGTTCAATCGAACTTCCAGCAGGTACTGAAATGGTAATGCCTGGTGATAACGTGACAATCGACGTTGAGTTGATCCACCCAATCGCCGTAGAACAAGGTACTACATTCTCTATCCGTGAGGGTGGACGTACTGTTGGTTCAGGTATGGTTACAGAAATCGAAGCTTAATTCGATTTAGTTCCCAGAAGAACAATTATTTAAGTCAGACACTAAAAGAATCTTGCTATGCAAGGTTCTTTTTTCTGGTATTGAACTAAAATGAAAGAATTGCTTACAAAAAAGCTCCATACACTTGATGTGCATAGAGCAAAGGGGGCTTCATTTGATATAGAGTTCTTGGTTTTTCAAGACAATTTCATGTAAGCTTGCAAATTTCTTGAGTTTTTTGATTTCTTCTGGATGAGTGACGAGAGTAATCACATAACCTTCCTTGCCCATACGGCCAGTACGTCCAGCGCGGTGGGTGTAGGTTTCAATGTCTCTTGGGACATCAAAGTTTACGACACACTCTAGACTATCGATATCAATTCCACGAGCCAGAAGGTCTGTTGCAAGAAGCAGGGTTAGTTGCTTATCTTTAAACTTTTCTAAGATGACTTTTCTAAATTTGACATTGACATCACTAGCTAGAGAAACAGCCAAGATATCCCGATACTGTAATTTTTCCTCTGCACTTCCAAGGTCTGATAGGCTGTTAAAGAAGACTAGTCCGCGGAAATCCTCAACATGAGCCAGTTTTCGTAGCATATCCACTCGGTGACGTTGATCTACCTGCATATAGAAATGTTGGATGTTGTCCAATTTTTGGTCAGAAAGATCAATGATACGTGTGTTGGGCGCAATCTTTTCTTGGTCAAACTTGGTCGTCGCACTCATGTAGACGAGTTGGTGGTCACGCGGTGCGTAGTGAGTGATTTTCTCGACAAAGTGAATCTGAGAATCATCTAGTAATTGGTCGAATTCATCCAGGATGATGGTTTCCACATTCATCATCTTGATTTTTTTCAATTTAATTAGTTCAAAGATACGGCCAGGAGTTCCAATCAGAATTTCTGGTCCTTTTTTTAGGCGTTCAATCTGGCGTTTCTGACTCGAACCTGATAAGAAGAGTTGGGCAGTCAAGCCGATAGTTTCTGCCCACGTTTTACATACATCAAAAATCTGACCAGCAAGTTCCGTATTTGGTGCTAGTATCAAGAGTTGTTGGGCTTTTTTCTTTTGTAGTCTGAGAAGACTTGGTAGGAGATAAGCGAGGGTCTTGCCAGTTCCTGTTGGACTCACTCCTAGGAGGTTTTCTCCAGCAAGAAGGGGCTCAAATAGTTGGGTTTGAATGGGGGTAAATTCTTGGAAACCGAGTTGGTCGCTCAGTTCTTGCCATTCAGTCGGTAGTTTAGTTTTCATTTTCTGCCTCAAATCTAATGCCAGCAGTCTGGCGCATGGTATATAGTAGGTCATGAACAGAGCTTGCATCGTCCAGCCAATTATGGTAGAGTGTCTGGTCTGGTTGCTGAATCATCTGTGCAAATGCAGCGACTTCCTCAGTCATCGTATGAGGAGCCTGTTGGATAGGGAGTTGGACTTGATTGCCTTGATGGTCGGTAAAAATAGCCGAGCGAACATGCTCAATCGTGTTGAGGGTTAAGGTGCCATCTGTCGTATAAATCTCGCAAGGAAGATTGGAAGTGATGTTTTTCCCAGCCTTGATGTGAACTTGAAAGTCTGGGTAGAAGAGGATACCATCTCCATTTAGGTCAATGCTATTGTCAAGCTGTTGAGCCTGATAGGTCGCGTCTTGAGCCATTCCAAAGAGACGAATAGCCGCATATAGGGGATAAATTCCCAAATCCATCAGAGCACCGCCAGCAAAACGATCTGAGAAGACATTTGGTATCTCCCCAGCCAACAAGTCCGGCATCTTAGAAGAATACTTGGCATAGTTGAAATCTGCCCCTAACACTTGCTTGTCTGCTAAAAAGTTTTTGATGATAGTGAAAGCTTTTTCATGGTAATTGCGAGCTGCTTCGAATATAAAACAGTGATTTTTCTCAGCTGTATGTTTCAAATCTAGCCATTCTTGTGGCTGAGTGACAGCTGGCTTTTCAAGAATGACATGTTTACCTGCAGACAAGGCAGCTTGTGCCTGAGCAAAATGTAAGGAGTTTGGACTGGCGATATAGACTACATCAAAGGAAGTCTTAAAGAAGTCCTCTAATTGATCGAATAGTTGGATATTTTCATAGCGAGAAGCAAAGGTTGCTGCAGTTTCTAGTTTTCTAGAATAGACTGCGACCAACTGGTATTCTCCGCTGGTATGGGTTGCTTCTATGAAGTGATGGCTGATAGCGCCTGTTCCGATGACACCTAATCTTAGCATAAATACTCCTTTTCCGATTTCAAATCCTTCTTTCATTATAACATAGATAGACGAGACTATCCAACAGAGGGTAAAAATTTTCAAATAAGCTACTAGGTCTTTTCCAAAGAAAGTGGTACAATAATGAGATGAGTAAATGAAATGGGAGGGAAAATGAGGTTACTACCTATAAGAAAAATATCACGTCAGTCTAAGAGGCTAGCGCTTTTTTTGACTTTTTGTGCAGGATATGTAGATGCCTATACTTTTATTGTGCGAGGGAATACTCTTGTAGCTGGACAAACTGGGAATGTTGTCTTTCTATCAGTAGAATTAATCCAAAATAATGTTTCAGATGTTAGGGACAAGGTTCTCACCTTACTAGCTTTTATGATGGGTGTCTTTTTATTAACTGTTTATAAGGAAAAATTGAGAATTGTGAAAAAACCAATTTTGTCATTGCTTCCTTTGGCAATCTTATCAATCATTATTGGTTTTGTGCCTCAGACTGTGGATAATATCTATTTAGTACCGCCCTTGGCCTTCTGTATGGGGTTGGTGACAACCGCTTTTGGAGAAGTATCGGGTATTGCTTATAACAATGCCTTTATGACAGGAAATATCAAACGGACCATGCTGGCTTTTGGAGATTATTTCCGAACCAAGCACACTCCTTTTTTGCGTGAAGGGTTCATATTTGTTAGCCTGCTTAGTAGTTTTGTCCTTGGCGTTGTCTTTTCAGCCTATTTGACGATTTTCTATCATGAAAAGACCATTCTTGGTGTTCCTATTATGATGAGCATTTTTTACATTAGCATGCTTTTTGCCTCTTGGCAGAAAAAAGTAAAAGAAAAAGCTTCATTTTAGGTGTTATTACTTGTAAGAAAATAGGAGATATGCTATACTTGAAGAGTTGACTATGCACATTCCTGTGCAACCGCACGAACATCGTTGCTCGTCGTATAACAAATTTAAACTTCGTCATTGTCGCCTTGCCTAACATAAGTTATGCCTTCGGCTCAATTCCTAGTTTATTCTTTGTTATACTTAGAGCTCTTCTTTTAAGTGGTTCGTCCCACGATGCTAGGCGAGTCTTCACAAAAAAATCGGGGAAACCCATAAAAATCATAGGAGGTGCATAATGAGCACATACGCAATTATCAAAACTGGCGGAAAACAAGTTAAAGTTGAAGTTGGTCAAGCAGTTTACGTTGAAAAATTGAACATTGAAGCTGGTCAAGAAGTTACTTTTAACGAAGTTGTTCTTGTTGGTGGTGAAAACACTGTTGTCGGAACTCCACTTGTTGCTGGAGCTACTGTAGTTGGAACTGTTGAAAAACAAGGAAAACAAAAGAAAGTTGTTACTTACAAGTACAAACCTAAAAAAGGTAGCCACCGTAAACAAGGTCACCGTCAACCATATACAAAAGTTGTCATCAACGCAATCAACGCTTAATTTTAAGGAGAACACATGATACAAGCAGTCTTTGAGAGAGCCGAAGATGGCGAGCTGAGGAGTGCGGAAATTACTGGACACGCCGAGAGTGGCGAATACGGCTTAGATGTCGTGTGTGCATCGGTTTCTACGCTTGCCATTAACTTTATCAATTCCATTGAAAAATTTGCAGGCTATGAACCAATCCTAGAATTAAACGAAGATGAAGGTGGCTATCTGATGGTTGAAATTCCAAAAGATCTTCCTTCACACCAGAGAGAAATGACCCAGTTATTCTTTGAATCATTTTTCTTAGGTATGGCAAACTTATCGGAGAACTCTTCTGAGTTCGTCCAAACCAGAGTTATCACAGAAAACTAACACGGAGGAAAACATTATGTTAAAAATGACTCTTAACAACTTGCAACTTTTCGCCCACAAAAAAGGTGGAGGTTCTACATCAAACGGACGTGATTCACAAGCGAAACGTCTTGGAGCTAAAGCAGCTGACGGACAAACTGTAACAGGTGGATCAATCCTTTACCGTCAACGTGGTACACACATCTATCCAGGTGTAAACGTTGGACGTGGTGGAGACGATACTTTGTTCGCTAAAGTTGAAGGCGTAGTACGCTTTGAACGTAAAGGACGCGATAAAAAACAAGTTTCTGTTTACCCAATCGCTAAATAAAAAGGTCCAGTGAACCTTTTTATCCCGAGCCTTGAAATCTAAAGGCGAGGAAGCTAGAAATAGCTTAAAATAAGGCTTTCCGAGTTTTCGGAGAGCCTGTTTTTTTGGTTTGGTACCCATATTATAAACGGTAAATCAACAAGATTTGCTGTTTTTATTTGCTTGAAATAAAATTAAGACTAAAAAAGATATCATTCTAATTTTTGCATTGGGTTGTTAGAGTCTTCATTGAGACTTGAAAATTTCCTGACTTTTTTCCTTTTTGGAAAACTTCTAAAATATGGTATAATGAAAAGATAAAGAAGTTGGGGGTAGAAGATGAACATTCAACAATTACGCTATGTTGTTGCCATTGCCAATAGTGGTACTTTCCGTGAAGCTGCTGAAAAGATGTATGTCAGCCAGCCGAGTTTGTCTATTTCTGTTCGTGATTTGGAAAAAGAGTTGGGTTTTAAGATTTTCCGTCGGACCAGCTCAGGAACTTTCTTGACTCGTCGTGGTATGGAATTTTATGAAAAAGCGCAAGAATTGGTTAAAGGATTTGATATTTTTCAAAATCAGTATGCCAATCCTGAGGAAGAAAAGGATGAATTTTCCATTGCCAGTCAGCACTATGACTTCTTGCCACCAACCATTACGGCCTTTTCAGAGCGTTATCCTGACTATAAGAACTTCCGTATTTTTGAATCAACTACTGTTCAAATCTTAGACGAAGTAGCCCAAGGGCATAGTGAGATTGGGATTATCTACCTTAACAATCAAAATAAAAAGGGGATCATGCAGCGGGTTGAAAAGCTGGGTCTGGAAGTCATTGAATTGATTCCCTTCCATACTCACATTTATCTTCGTGAAGGGCATCCTTTAGCTCAGAAAGAGGAATTGGTAATGGAGGATTTAGCGGATCTACCAACGGTTCGTTTTACTCAAGAGAAAGACGAGTACCTTTATTATTCAGAGAACTTTGTTGATACCAGTGCGAGCTCACAGATGTTCAATGTGACAGACCGTGCTACTTTGAATGGTATTTTGGAGCGGACGGATGCTTATGCAACAGGTTCCGGATTTTTAGATAGTGATAGTGTCAATGGCATTACAGTTATTCGTCTCAAGGATAACCTAGATAACCGCATGGTCTATGTTAAACGGGAAGAAGTGGAGCTCAGTCAGGCTGGGACTCTTTTCGTAGAAGTCATGCAAGAATATTTTGATCAGAAGAGGAAATCATGAAAAAAAGAGGAATAGTGGCAGTCATTGTACTGCTTTTGATTGCGCTGGATCAGTTAGTCAAATCCTATATCGTACAGCAGATTCCACTGGGTGAAGTGCGTTCTTGGATTCCCAATTTCGTTAGCTTGACCTACCTGCAAAATAGAGGGGCTGCCTTTTCGATGCTACAAGACCAGCAGTGGTTCTTTGCTATCATTACATTGGTAGTCATGGTGGGTGCCATTTGGTATCTACATAAACACATGGAGGACTCATTCTGGATGGTCTTGGGTTTGACCTTGATTATCGCAGGTGGTCTTGGAAACTTTATTGACAGAGTCAGTCAGGGCTTTGTTGTGGATATGTTCCACCTTGACTTTATCAATTTTGCAATTTTCAATGTGGCAGATAGCTATCTGACGGTTGGAGTGATTATTTTATTGATTGCAATGTTAAAAGAGGAAATAAATGGAAATTAAAATTGAAACTGGTGGCCTGCGTTTAGATAAGGCTTTGTCGGATTTGACAGAATTATCACGCAGTCTCGCGAATGAACAAATCAAATCAGGCCAGGTCTTGGTCAATGGCCAAGTCAAGAAAGCTAAATACACAGTTCAAGAGGGCGATGTCGTCACTTACCATGTGCCAGAGCCAGAGGTTTTAGAGTATGTAGCTGAGAATCTTCCGCTAGAAATCATCTACCAAGATGAGGATGTGGCCGTCGTTAACAAACCTCAGGGGATGGTTGTGCATCCGAGTGCTGGTCATACTAGTGGAACTCTAGTAAATGCCCTTATGCATCATATTAAGGACTTGTCGGGTATCAATGGGGTTCTGCGTCCAGGAATTGTTCACCGTATTGATAAGGATACGTCAGGCCTTCTCATGATTGCTAAAAACGATGAGGCGCATCTAGCACTTGCCCAAGAACTTAAGGATAAAAAGTCTCTCCGCAAATATTGGGCGATTGTTCATGGAAATCTACCTAATGATCGTGGTGTGATTGAAGCTCCGATTGGTCGTAGTGAAAAAGACCGTAAGAAACAGGCTGTGACTGCTAAAGGGAAGTCTGCAGTGACTCGTTTCCATGTCTTGGAACGCTTTGGCGATTATAGCTTGGTAGAGTTGCAGCTGGAGACAGGGCGTACCCATCAAATCCGTGTTCACATGGCTTATATCGGCCATCCAGTCGCTGGTGATGAAGTCTATGGTCCTCGCAAGACTTTGAAAGGACATGGACAATTTCTTCATGCCAAGACTCTAGGCTTTACGCATCCACGAACAGGTGAGACCTTGGAATTTACAGCAGATATCCCAGAGATATTTAAGGAAACATTAGAGAGATTGGGAAAGTAAGAATGAAAAAGAAATTAACTAGTTTAGCACTTGTGGGCGCTTTTTTAGGCTTGTCATGGTATGGAAATGTTCAAGCTCAAGAAAGTTCAGGAAATAAAATTCACTTTATCAATGTTCATGAAGGTGGCAGTGATGCGATTATTCTTGAAAGCAATGGACATTTTGCCATGGTGGATACAGGAGAGGATTATGATTTCCCAGACGGCAGTGATTCTCGCTATCCATGGAGACAGGGTATCAATACCACTTATAAGCATGTTCTAACAGATCGTGTCTTTCGTCGTTTGAAGGAATTGGGTGTCCCAAAGCTTGATTTTATTTTGGTAACACATACCCACAGTGACCATATTGGAAATGTTGATGAATTACTGTCTACTTATCCAGTTGACCGAGTCTATCTTAAGAAATATAGTGATAATCGTATTACTAAGCCTGAACGTCTTTGGGATAATCTGTATGGCTATGATAAGGTTTTACAGACTGCCGCAGAAAAAGGTGTTTCAGTGATTCAAAACATCACACAAGGAGATGCTCATTTTCAGTTTGGGGACATGGATATTCAGCTCTATAATTATGAAAATGAATATGATGAGAATGGAAATCTTAAACCTGTTTGGGATGACAATTCCAATTCCTTGATTAGTGTGGTAAAAGTCAATGGCAAGAAAATTTACCTTGGGGGAGACTTAGATAATGTTCATGGAGCAGAAGACAAGTACGGTTCTCTTATTGGAAAAGTTGATTTGATGAAGTTTAATCATCATTTAGATACAAAAAATTCTAATACAAAAAATTTTATAAGAAATTTGTCTCCTGAGATAATTGTTCAAACTTCTTCCTCACCAATTGGTTCGTATGATAGCGGTGAAGAAATAAATAGGGAATATATTAGCTGGCTTGAATCAATGGGAATTCAACATATAAACGCAGCCAGCAAAGACTATGATGCGACAGTTTTTGATATTCGACAAGACGGTTTAGTAAACATTTCAACATCCTACAAGCCGATTCCAAGTTTTCAAGCTGGTTGGCATAAGAGTGCTTATGGGAATTGGTGGTATCAAGCACCTGATTCTACAGGAGAGTATGCTGTCGGTTGGAATGAAATTAAGAGTGACTGGTATTACTTTAACCAAACGGGTATCTTGTTACAGAATCAATGGAAAAAATGGAACAATCGTTGGTTCTATTTGACAGACTCTGGTGCCGCTGCTAAAAATTGGAAGAAAATTGATGGAATCTGGTATTATTTCAACAAAGAAAACCAGATGGCAATTGGTTGGATTCAAGATAAAGAACAGTGGTATTATTTGGATGTTGATGGTTCTATGAAGACAGGCTGGCTTCAATATAAGGGGCAATGGTATTACTTTGCTCAATCAGGGGAAATGAAAACGGGCTGGGTAAAAGATAAAGAAACCTGGTACTATATGGATTCTACTGGTATCATGAAGACAGGTGAGATAGAAGTTTCTGGTCATCATTACTATCTGGAAGATTCAGGAGCTATGAAGCAAGGTTGGCTTAAAAAGGCAAATGCTTGGTATTTCTACAAGGAAGATGGTTCACGAGCTGTTGGTTGGATTAAAGACAAGGATAAATGGTACTTCTTGAAAGAAAATGGTCAATTACTTGTGAACGGTAAGACACCAGAAGGCTATACTGTTGATTCAAGTGGAGTCTGGTTAGTGGATGTTCCGGTAGAGAAATCTGCTACCACTAGAGATACAAGTAACTCAGAAATAAAAGAATCCAAAGAAGTAGTGAAAAAATATTTTGAAAATAAAGAAACGACTCAAAATGGAAGTGTTACAAGTTCTTCAACTAGTCAAGATTTGACTTCTTCAACTTCACAAAGCTCTGAAACGAGTGCAAACAAATCGGAATCAGAACAGTAGTAAAAAAGAAGGTTTTAGGGCCTTCTTTTTCCTATCAACTCTTTTCTATTTCCTGCCATTCATGTTATAATGGATAAATATGAAGAATCGGAGTGAGACTATGAAATACAAACGGATTGTCTTTAAGGTGGGGACTTCTTCTCTGACGAATGAGGATGGAAGTTTATCACGTAGTAAGGTAAAGGCTATTACCCAGCAGTTGGCTATGTTGCACGAGGCTGGTCATGAATTGATTTTGGTGTCGTCAGGTGCCATTGCTGCAGGTTTTGGAGCCTTAGGATTTAAAAAGCGTCCGACTAAGATTGCTGATAAACAGGCTTCAGCAGCGGTAGGGCAAGGGCTTTTGTTGGAAGAATACACGACCAATCTTCTCTTGCGCCAAATCGTTTCTGCACAAATCTTGCTGACCCAGGATGACTTTGTGGATAAGCGCCGTTATAAAAATGCCCATCAGGCTTTGTCAGTTCTACTTAGCCGTGGCGCGATTCCTATCATCAATGAGAATGACAGTGTCGTTATTGATGAGCTCAAGGTTGGGGACAATGATACTCTAAGTGCGCAGGTAGCAGCCATGGTCCAAGCAGACCTTTTGGTCCTCTTGACAGACGTAGACGGTCTCTATACTGGAAATCCTAATTCAGATCCAACAGCCAAACACTTGGAGCGAATCGAGACTATCAACCGTGAGATTATCGATATGGCCGGTGGAGCTGGTTCGTCAAACGGAACTGGGGGCATGTTAACAAAAATCAAGGCTGCAACTATTGCGACAGAATCAGGAGTTCCTGTTTATATCTGCTCATCCTTGAAGTCAGATGCCATGATTGAGGCAGCTGAGGAGACCAAGGATGGTTCCTACTTTGTTGCTCAAGAGAAGGGACTTCGTACCCAGAAACAATGGCTGGCCTTTTATGCTCAGAGTCAAGGTTCTATTTGGGTTGATAAAGGGGCTGCAGAAGCCCTCTCCCAACATGGAAAGAGTCTTCTTTTATCTGGTATTGTTGACGCAGAAGGAGCCTTTTCTTACGGTGATATCGTGACAGTATTTGACAAGGAAAGTGGAAAATCACTTGGAAAAGGACGCGTGCAATTTGGGGCATCTGCTTTGGAGGATATGTTGCGTTCTCAAAAAGCCAAGGGTGTCTTGATTCACCGTGATGACTGGATTTCCATTACGCCTGAAATCCAACTACTCTTTACAGAATTTTAGAGGTAAACTATGGTAAGTACACAAGAACAGTTTGAACAGGTACAGACTGTTAAAAAATCGATCAATACAGCTGGTCAAGAGGTGAAAAACCAAGCCTTGCTAGCCATGGCTGATCACTTAATAGCAGCTACTGAGGAAATTTTAGCGGCCAATGCCCTCGATATGGAAGCGGCCAAGGGGAAAATCTCAGATGTGATGCTGGATCGTCTTTATTTGGATGCAGGACGTATAGAAGCGATGGCAACTGGGATTCGTGAAGTGGTTGCTTTACCAGATCCAATCGGTGAAGTCTTAGAAACAAGTCAGCTTGAAAATGGTTTGGTTATCACAAAGAAACGTGTGGCTATGGGTGTTATCGGCATTATCTATGAAAGCCGTCCAAATGTGACGTCTGATGCGGTTGCTTTGGCTCTCAAGAGTGGGAATGCGGTCGTTCTTCGTAGTGGGAAGGATGCTTATCAAACAGCTCATGCCATTGTCACAGCCTTGAAGAAGGGCTTGGAGACGACTACCATTCATCCAGATGTGATTCAACTGGTGGAAGATACCAGCCGAGAAAGCAGCTATGCCATGATGAAGGCCAAGGGATATCTAGACCTTCTTATTCCTCGTGGGGGGGCTGGTTTGATCAATGCCGTGGTTGAAAATGCTATTGTACCAGTTATCGAGACAGGAACTGGAATTGTTCATGTTTATGTGGATAAGGATGTGGATGAAGATAAGGCTCTATCGATCATAAACAATGCTAAAACTAGTCGTCCTTCCGTTTGCAATGCCATGGAGGTTTTGCTGGTTCATGAAGACAAGGCAGCAAGCTTCCTTCCTCGTTTAGAGCAAGTGCTGGTTGCAGATCGTAAAGAAGCTGAACTGGAACCAATTCAATTCCGCTTGGATAGCAAAGCAAGTCAGTTTGTTTCAGGCCAAGCAGCTGGGGCTCAAGACTTTGATACCGAGTTTTTAGACTATGTCCTAGCTGTTAAAGTAGTGAGCAGTTTAGAAGAAGCGGTTGCGCATATTGAAGCACACAGTACCCATCATTCGGATGCCATTGTGACTGAAAATGCTGAGGCTGCAACTTACTTTACAGATCAAGTGGACTCTGCAGCAGTCTATGTCAATGCCTCAACGCGTTTTACAGATGGAGGTCAATTTGGTCTTGGTTGTGAAATGGGGATTTCTACTCAGAAACTCCATGCACGTGGGCCAATGGGCTTAAAAGAATTAACCAGTTACAAGTATGTAGTTGCTGGTGATGGACAGATAAGGGAGTGAAAAATGAAGATTGGATTTATCGGTTTGGGAAATATGGGAGCTAGCTTGGCCAAGGCTGTTTGGCAAGCTAGAAACACTGACACGATTCTTCTTTCTAATCTAAGTAACGATAAGGTTGATACTTTTATCGCTAGTTATGGAGGCCAAGCTTCTAGCAATGAAGAAATCTTTGCAGAAGCAGATGTGATTTTTCTAGCTGTCAAGCCAGCACAGATATCTACTTTACTTGCAGAATCTCAAGATATTCTTGAAAAACGAGAGAGTCTGCTCTTAATTTCCATGGCAGCGGGTATAACGCTGGAAAAACTAGCTAGTCTTGTTCCAAGTCAGCACCGTTTGATTCGTATGATGCCCAACACTCCAGTTTCTATCGGTCAAGGAGTCATTAGTTATGCCTTGTCAGCTAACTGCCAAGTAGATGATAAGGAAGTCTTTTGTCAACTTTTACAACATGCTGGTTTATTGTTTGAAATCAGTGAAGGGTTAATCGATGCTGCAACGGGTCTTGCAGGTTGTGGACCAGCCTTTGTCTATCTTTTCATTGAAGCTTTGGCGGATGCAGGTGTTCAGACAGGATTGCCACGAGAAACTGCTCTACAAATGGCAACTCAAACAGTTATTGGAGCAGGTCAATTGGTTCTAGATACTCAAGAACATCCAGGAGTATTGAAAGACAAGGTTTGTAGTCCAGGGGGGTCTACTATTGCTGGTGTAGCTAGTTTAGAAGCACATGCCTTTAGAGGAACCGTTATGGAGGCAGTCAAAAAAGCCTACAAACGAACTAAAAAACTAGGTAAATAAGAGGTGGCTTTGACTGCCTCTTTTATGGTGGCTGAAATGAGAAGACAAAAAGATTGTCACAAACCCCTATTTTTTTGATAGAATAGAAGTAGTAAAAAAGAAATGAGTTAGACATGTCAAAAGGATTTTTAGTCTCTCTTGAGGGACCAGAGGGAGCAGGAAAGACCAGTGTTTTAGAGGCACTGTTACCAATTTTAGAGGAAAAAGGGGTAGAGGTGCTGACGACCCGTGAACCTGGCGGAGTCTTGATTGGGGAGAAGATTCGGGAAGTAATTTTAGATCCAAGTCATACTCAGATGGATGCGAAGACAGAGTTGCTTCTCTATATTGCTAGTCGCAGACAGCACTTGGTGGAAAAAGTTCTTCCAGCACTTGAAGCTGGTAAGTTGGTCATTATGGACCGCTTCATCGATAGTTCCGTTGCCTATCAGGGATTTGGTCGTGGCTTGGATATTGACGCCATTGATTGGCTCAATCACTTTGCGACAGATGGCCTTAAACCCGATTTGACCCTCTATTTTGACATCGAGGTGGAAGAAGGACTGGCTCGCATTGCTGCTAATAGTGATCGCGAGGTCAATCGTTTGGACTTGGAAGGGTTGGACTTGCATAAAAAAGTCCGTCAAGGCTACCTTTCTCTTCTGGATAAAGAAGGAAATCGCATTGTCAAGATTGATGCCAGCTTTCCTTTGGACCAAGTTGTGGATGCTACCAAGGCTGTTTTGTATGACAGAATGGGATTAGCTAAATGAAACAAGATCAACTAAAGGCTTGGCAACCAGACCAGTTTGACCGCTTTGTCCGTATCCTAGAACAAGACCAGCTCAATCATGCCTACCTCTTTTCAGGTTTCTTTGGAAGCTTGGAAATGGCGCAGTTTTTGGCTAAGAGCCTCTTTTGTACAGATAAAGTAGGTGTGTTGCCATGTGAGAAATGCCGAAATTGTAAGCTGATTGAACAGGGAGAATTTCCCGATGTCACCTTGATTAAGCCAGTCAATCAGGTCGTCAAGACAGAACGGATTCGAGAATTGGTGGGGCAGTTTTCCCAAGCAGGGATTGAAAGCCAGCAACAGGTCTTTATTATCGAGCAAGCGGATAAAATGCATCCCAACGCAGCTAATTCTCTGCTCAAGGTTATCGAAGAACCCCAGAGTGAGGTTTATATTTTCTTCTTGACTAGTGATGAGGAAAAGATTTTACCGACCATCAGAAGTCGGACCCAGATTTTCCATTTTAAAAAGCAAGAAGAAAAACTCATATTATTCTTAGAACAAATGGGGCTGGTTAAGAAAAAAGCAACTCTTTTAGCTCAATTTAGTCAATCGCGAGCTGAAGCAGAAAAGTTGGCCAATCAGGCAAGTTTTTGGACCTTAGTCGATGAAAGTGAACGCCTGCTGACCTGGTTATTAGCTAAGAAAAAAGAAAGTTATCTGCAGGTTGCTAAATTAGCCAACTTGGCAGATGACAAGGAAAAACAAGATCAGGTTTTACGGATTCTTGAAGTTCTCTGTGGACAAGATATCCTGCAAGCAAGAGTAAGAGTGATTTTACAAGATTTGCTAGAAGCTAGAAAAATGTGGCAAGCTAATGTCAGCTTTCAAAATGCCATGGAATATCTGGTCTTGAAAGAAATATAAACTCAAAAATGAACGATAAAGAAAGGAAAGGGCTGTTTTATGGACAAAAAAGAATTATTTGACGCGCTGGATGATTTTTCCCAACAGTTACTAGTGACCTTGGCCGATGTAGAAGCTATCAAGAAAAATCTCAAGAGCCTGGTAGAGGAAAATACAGCTCTTCGCTTGGAAAATTCTAAGTTGCGCGAACGCTTGGGTGAGGTGGAAGCGGATGCTCCCGTCAAGGCTAAGCATGTTCGCGAAAGCGTCCGTCGCATTTACCGTGATGGATTTCACGTATGTAATGATTTTTATGGACAACGTCGAGAGCAGGACGAGGAATGTATGTTCTGTGACGAGTTGTTATACAGGGAGTAAGCATGCAGATTCAAAAAAGTTTTAAGGGGCAGTCTCCCTATGGCAAGCTGTATCTAGTGGCAACGCCGATTGGCAATCTAGATGATATGACCTTTCGTGCTATCCAAACCCTGAAAGAAGTGGACTGGATTGCGGCTGAGGACACGCGCAATACTGGCCTTTTGCTCAAGCATTTTGACATTCAGACAAAGCAGATCAGTTTTCATGAGCACAATGCCAAGGAAAAAATTCCTGATTTGATTGATTTTTTGAAATCAGGACAAAGTATTGCTCAGGTATCCGATGCGGGTCTGCCTAGTATCTCGGACCCTGGTCATGATTTGGTCAAGGCAGCTATTGAGGAAGAAATTGCGGTTGTCACAGTTCCAGGAGCCTCTGCAGGGATTTCGGCCTTGATTGCCAGTGGTTTAGCACCACAGCCACATATCTTTTATGGTTTTTTACCAAGAAAATCAGGTCAGCAAAAGCAATTTTTCGACTCGAAAAAAGACTATCCAGAAACTCAAATTTTCTATGAATCGCCTCATCGTGTGGCAGATACATTGGAAAATATGCTAGAAGTCTACGGTGACCGCTCGGTCGTCTTGGTCAGGGAATTGACCAAAATCTATGAAGAATACCAACGAGGAAAGATCTCTGAATTGCTAGAAAGCATCGCTGAAAATCCACTCAAGGGCGAATGCCTTCTCATCGTTGAAGGTGCCAGCCAAGATGTGGAGGAAAAAGACGAGGAAGACTTGTTCTTAGAAATCCAATCCCGCATCCAGCAAGGCATGAAGAAAAATCAAGCTATCAAGGAAGTAGCTAAGATATACCAGTGGAATAAAAGCCAGCTCTACGCTGCCTACCACGAATGGGAAGAAAATGACTAAACAGGGAAGTTTGCCTTCTTCCCTTTTTTTGTTATACTAGTAGAAGAAAAAATAGAAAGATTTGTGGGTGTTAAACAAGTCAGTGCCTTGTTTTGATATGAACTTAGGTTCCACCCAAAGAGGTATTAGTGTCGTGTCTCAATCTTATATCAATGTTATCGGTGCTGGTTTGGCAGGTTCTGAAGCAGCCTACCAAATCGCAGAGCGTGGTATTCCAGTTAAACTTTATGAAATGCGTGGTGTTAAGCCTACACCCCAGCACAAAACAGACAATTTTGCTGAATTAGTTTGCTCCAATTCATTACGTGGGGATGCTCTGACAAACGCCGTAGGGCTTCTTAAGGAAGAAATGCGTCGCTTAGGTTCTGTTATCTTAGAATCTGCAGAAGCAACCCGTGTTCCTGCTGGTGGTGCCCTTGCGGTGGACCGTGACGGTTTCTCCCAAATGGTAACCGAAAAAGTTGCCAACCACCCCTTGATTGAAGTGGTTCGTGATGAAATTACAGAATTGCCGACAGATGTTATCACAGTTGTGGCGACTGGTCCTTTGACCAGCGATGCCTTGGCTGAAAAGATTCATGCACTTAATGACGGCGATGGTTTCTATTTCTACGATGCGGCAGCGCCTATTATCGATGTCAACACCATCGATATGAGCAAGGTCTATCTCAAGTCTCGTTATGACAAGGGGGAAGCCGCTTATCTCAACGCGCCCATGACCAAGCAAGAGTTTATGGATTTCCATGAAGCCTTGGTCAATGCGGAAGAAGCGCCGCTCAATTCTTTCGAAAAAGAAAAGTACTTTGAAGGTTGTATGCCTATCGAAGTCATGGCCAAACGTGGCATTAAAACTATGCTTTATGGTCCTATGAAACCAGTCGGTCTTGAGTATCCAGACGACTACACAGGACCTCGTGATGGAGAATTCAAAACACCTTATGCGGTTGTGCAACTTCGTCAGGATAATGCAGCTGGTAGCCTATACAATATTGTTGGTTTCCAGACCCACCTCAAATGGGGAGAACAAAAACGTGTCTTCCAAATGATTCCAGGTCTTGAAAATGCTGAGTTTGTTCGTTATGGTGTTATGCACCGCAATTCTTACATGGATTCACCAAATCTTCTTGAACAGACTTACCGTTCTAAGAAACAACCAAATCTCTTCTTTGCTGGTCAGATGACGGGTGTGGAAGGCTATGTTGAGTCAGCAGCTTCAGGATTAGTTGCGGGTATTAACGCGGCTCGTCTTTTCAAGGGAGAAAGCGAGGCTATTTTCCCAGAGACAACAGCGATTGGAAGTCTAGCTCATTACATCACTCATGCAGACAGCAAACATTTCCAACCAATGAATGTCAATTTCGGAATTATTAAGGAGTTGGAAGGCGAACGTATCCGTGATAAGAAGGCTCGTTATGAAAAAATTGCAGAGCGTGCCCTCAGCGATTTAGAGGAATTTTTAACTGTCTAATTTTTTTGAAAGAATTGCTCATGATACTATAAAAATCTTAGAAATTGTGATAAAATAGGTAGGATAAAAAAAGGAGAGTGAAAATGGCGAATCCCAAGTATAAACGTATTTTAATCAAGTTATCAGGTGAAGCCCTTGCCGGTGAACGAGGCGTAGGGATTGATATCCAAACAGTTCAAACAATCGCAAAAGAGATTCAAGAAGTTCATAGCTTAGGTATCGAAATTGCCCTTGTTATCGGTGGAGGAAATCTCTGGCGTGGAGAACCTGCTGCAGAAGCAGGAATGGATCGCGTTCAGGCAGATTACACAGGAATGCTTGGGACTGTTATGAATGCTCTTGTGATGGCAGATTCATTGCAACAAGTTGGGGTTGATACTCGTGTACAAACAGCTATTGCAATGCAACAAGTGGCAGAGCCTTACGTCCGTGGACGTGCCCTTCGTCACCTTGAAAAAGGCCGTATCGTTATCTTTGGTGCCGGAATTGGTTCACCATACTTCTCAACAGATACAACAGCGGCCCTTCGTGCAGCGGAAATCGAAGCGGATGCTATCCTTATGGCTAAAAATGGTGTCGACGGTGTTTATAATGCCGATCCTAAGAAGGACAAGACAGCTGTTAAATTTGAAGAATTGACCCACCGTGATGTTATCAATAAAGGTCTCCGTATCATGGACTCAACAGCTTCAACCCTCTCAATGGACAACGACATTGACTTGGTTGTCTTCAACATGAACCAACCAGGCAACATCAAACGTGTCGTATTTGGTGAAAATATCGGAACAACAGTTTCAAATAATATCGAAGAAAAGGAATAAGAAAGATTATGGCTAACGCAATTATTGAAAAAGCTAAAGAGAGAATGACACAGTCTCACCAATCACTTGCTCGTGAATTTGGTGGTATCCGTGCTGGCCGTGCCAATGCAAGCTTGCTTGACCGTGTACATGTAGAATACTATGGAGTAGAAACTCCTCTTAACCAAATCGCTTCAATTACGATTCCAGAAGCGCGTGTTTTGTTGGTAACACCATTTGACAAGTCTTCATTGAAAGACATCGAACGTGCCTTGAACGCTTCTGATCTTGGTATCACACCAGCTAATGACGGTTCTGTGATTCGCTTGGTTATCCCAGCTCTTACAGAAGAAACTCGTCGTGACCTTGCTAAAGAAGTGAAGAAGGTCGGCGAAAATGCTAAAGTGGCTGTCCGCAATATCCGTCGTGATGCTATGGACGAAGCTAAGAAACAAGAAAAAGCAAAAGAAATCACTGAAGACGAATTGAAGACTCTTGAAAAAGACATTCAAAAAGTAACAGACGATGCTGTTAAACACATCGACGACATGACTGCCAACAAAGAAAAAGAACTTTTGGAAGTCTAAAAATAAACAGAAAAACTCAGTTGGCATTGCTGGCTGAGTTTTATTCGAAAGAAGGAAATATGAATACAAATCTTGCAAGTTTTATCGTTGGACTGATCATCGATGAAAATGACCGTTTTTACTTTGTGCAAAAGGATGGCCAGACCTATGCCCTTGCTAAGGAAGAAGGTCAGCATACAGTAGGGGATACGGTTAAAGGTTTTGCCTACACGGATATGAAGCAAAAACTCCGCTTGACCACTTTAGAAGTGACTGCAACTCAGGACCAATTTGGTTGGGGAACTGTAACGGAAGTTCGTAAAGACTTGGGTGTCTTTGTGGATACAGGCCTTCCTGACAAGGAAATCGTTGTGTCACTCGATATTCTCCCTGAGCTCAAGGAACTTTGGCCTAAGAAGGGTGACCAACTCTACATCCGTCTTGAAGTGGACAAGAAAGACCGTATCTGGGGTCTCTTGGCTTATCAAGAAGACTTCCAACGTCTGGCTCGTCCTGCCTACAACAACATGCAGAACCAAAACTGGCCAGCCATTGTATACCGCCTCAAGCTGTCAGGAACTTTTGTTTACCTGCCAGAAAATAACATGCTTGGTTTTATCCATCCTAGCGAGCGCTATGCAGAGCCACGTTTGGGGCAAGTATTAGATGCGCGTGTTATTGGTTTCCGTGAAGTGGACCGTACCTTGAACCTCTCCCTCAAACCACGTTCTTTTGAAATGTTGGAAAATGATGCCCAGATGATTTTGACTTACTTGGAAAGCAATGGCGGTTTCATGACCTTAAATGATAAGTCATCTCCAGACGATATCAAGGCAACCTTTGGCATTTCTAAAGGTCAGTTCAAGAAAGCACTCGGTGGCTTGATGAAGGCTGGCAAAATCAAGCAAGACCAGTTTGGGACAGAGTTGATTTAGGGAGACATATGAGAAAATCATTTTACACTTGGCTCATGACTGAGCGCAATCCTAAAAGTAACAGTCCTAAAGCTATCTTGGCAGACCTAGCTTTTGAAGAGTCTTCCTTCCCAAAACACACCGATGATTTTGATGAGGTGAGTCGCTTTTTGGAGGAGCACGCTAGTTTCTCTTTCAATCTAGGAGACTTTGACGCTATCTGGCAAGAATACTTAGAACACTAGCATGATTCACTGGGTTTGGGCTAGTAATTTCTCCACCCCTTTGCTATAATAAAAAGAAATAAAAGAATTAGAGAGGTTCTTTATTTGAAGGAACATTCAATAGACATTCAACTGAGTCATCCAGATGACTTGTTTCATCTTTTTGGTTCCAATGAACGCCATCTTCGTTTGATGGAAGAAGAGCTTGATGTGGTGATTCATGCTCGTACGGAGATTGTGCAGGTTTTGGGAGAAGAGACTACCTGTGAGGAAGCCCGTCAGGTTATTCAGGCTTTGATGGTCTTGGTAAATCGTGGGATGACCGTTGGTACGCCAGATGTGGTGACTGCAATTAGCATGGTCAAAAACGATGAAATTGATAAGTTTGTCGCCCTTTACGAAGAAGAAATTATCAAGGACAATACAGGGAAGCCTATCCGTGTCAAAACACTGGGTCAAAAACTTTATGTGGATAGTGTTAAACAGCATGATGTGACCTTTGGAATCGGACCAGCAGGGACAGGGAAGACCTTTCTTGCAGTGACCTTGGCAGTGACAGCCCTTAAACGTGGGCAGGTTAAGCGGATTATCCTGACTCGTCCAGCAGTGGAAGCAGGAGAGAGTCTAGGTTTTCTTCCGGGTGATCTTAAGGAGAAGGTAGATCCTTACCTTCGACCTGTTTATGATGCCTTGTATCAGATTCTGGGAAAAGACCAAACGACTCGTCTCATGGAGCGTGAAATTATCGAGATTGCGCCCCTTGCCTATATGCGTGGACGAACCTTGGATGATGCCTTTGTCATTCTCGATGAGGCGCAAAATACGACCATCATGCAGATGAAGATGTTTTTGACTCGTTTAGGTTTTAATTCTAAGATGATTGTCAATGGAGATATCAGTCAGATTGACCTGCCACGTAACGTCAAGTCTGGTCTGATTGATGCCCAAGAGAAACTCAAGAACATTCACCAGATTGACTTTGTTCATTTTTCAGCCAAGGATGTGGTTCGCCATCCAGTTGTCGCTCAGATTATTCGAGCTTATGAACCAGTACCAGTTAAAAAAGCAGAGAATGAAGAATTAGATCCTCAACCTCTATCTGAAGGATAGTTCTTTTGTACTTAAAGTTATCTCAATACCAAGTATAAATTTGCGTTTTAAATATTTCATTCAATATCCTTATATTAGATTAGAAACGTTTTAAGTGGAAGAAATTTATGGAATCAATTTTTGTAAAATTTGCCCAGTATCCGTATATAGAAACGGAGCATTTATTGCTTAGACCTGTAACCTTGGATGATGCGGAAGCTATGTTTGAGTATGCCTCAGACAGAGAAAATACGCGCTACACTTTTCCAACAAATCAAAGTTTGGAAGAAACCAAGAATAACATTGCTCAGTTCTACTTGGCTAATCCCTTGGGACGTTGGGGAATAGAACTAAAAAGCAATGGCAAATTTATCGGAACAATTGATTTGCACAAGATTGATCCTGTTCTTAAGAAGGCAGCTATTGGCTACATTATTAATAAAAAGTATTGGAATCAAGGATTGACGACAGAAGCCAATCGTGCCGTGATTAAGCTGGCTTTTGAGAAGATAGGGATGAATAAGTTGACTGCCCTTCACGATAAGGCTAATCTCGCGTCAGGAAAGGTCATGGAGAAATCAGGCATGTGCTTTTCCCATGCAGAACCATATGCTTGTATGGACCAGCATGAAGAAGGCCGAATCGTTACAAGAGTTCATTATATCTTGACCAAGGAAGACTATTTTGCAAATAAATAAGCAGTTGAGAAGAAATTTTCAACTGTTTTTTCTTTCTCTTACGAATAATCTAAGAGAGGAGAAAATATGGAAGCAATTATCGAGAAAATCAAAGAGTATAAAATCATTTTCATCTGTACTGGTCTGGGCTTGCTTGTAGGAGGATTTTTCCTACTAAAACCAGTTCCACAAACACCTGTCAAGGAAACGAATTTACAGGCAGAAGTTGCAGCTGTTTCCAAGGATTCATCGACCGAAAAGGAAGTGAAGGAAGAACTGATTGAACAAGATATGATCACAGTAGATGTCAAAGGTGCTGTCAAAGCACCAGGAATTTATGACTTGCCTGTAGGTAGTCGAGTCAATGATGCTGTTCAGAAGGCTGGTGGCTTGACAGAACAAGCAGATAGCAAATCGCTAAATCTAGCTCAGAAAGTTAGTGATGAAGCTCTGGTTTACGTCCCAACTAAGGGAGAAGAAGCAGCTAGTCAGCAGGCAGGTTCTGGAACGGCTTCTTCAACGAGCAAGGAAAAGAAGGTCAATCTCAACAAGGCCAGTCTGGAAGAGCTTAAACAGGTCAAAGGATTAGGTGGCAAAAGAGCTCAGGACATTATCGACCATCGTGAAACAAATGGGAAATTCAAGTCGGTCGATGAACTCAAGAAAGTCTCTGGCATTGGTGCCAAGACCATAGAAAAGCTAAAAGATTATGTTACAGTGGATTAAGAATTTCCCCATTCCCCTAATTTACCTGAGTTTTCTGTTACTTTGGCTTTATTATGCTATTTTCTCAGCATCCTATCTTGCTTTGTTGGGCTTTGTTTTTCTGATTGTCTGTCTCTTTTTCCAATTTCCTTGGAAATCAGCAGGCAAAGTTCTAGTGATTTGCGGAATCTTTGGATTTTGGTTTCTGTTTCAAACTTGGCAACAGAGTCAAGCTGGTCAAAACCTAGCGGAATCTGTTGAAAGGATACGGATTTTGCCTGACACTATTAAGGTTAATGGTGACAGTCTATCCTTTCGTGGCAAGTCTGATGGACGCATTTTCCAAGTCTATTATAAACTCCAGTCCGAGGAGGAGAAAGAAGCCTTTCAAGCTTTAACCGACCTTCATGAGATAGGACTAGAAGGAAAGCTTTCGGAGCCAGAAGGGCAGAGGAATTTTGGTGGATTTGACTACCAAGCTTATCTGAAGACTCAGGGAATTTACCAGACTCTCAATATCAAAAAAATCCAGTCACTTCAAAAGGTTGGCAGTTGGGATATAGGTGAAAACCTGTCCAGCTTACGTCGAAAGGCTGTAGTTTGGATTAAGACGCACTTTCCAGACCCTATGCGTAATTACATGACAGGGCTTCTATTAGGACATCTGGACACAGATTTTGAGGAGATGAATGAGCTTTATTCTAGTCTAGGAATTATCCACTTATTTGCCTTGTCGGGCATGCAGGTAGGATTTTTCATGGACGGGTTTAAGAAACTACTCTTGCGATTAGGCTTGACCCAAGAAAAGTTGAAATGGCTGACCTATCCCTTTTCTCTTATCTATGCAGGGCTAACAGGATTTTCAGCTTCGGTCATTCGCAGTCTCTTGCAAAAGTTACTGGCTCAACATGGGGTTAAGGGCTTGGATAATTTTGCCTTGACGGTGCTTGTCCTCTTTATTGTCATGCCTAACTTTTTCCTGACTGCAGGAGGAGTCTTGTCCTGCGCTTATGCTTTTATCTTGACCATGACCAGCAAAGAAGGGGAGGGGCTTAAGGCTATTGCCAGAGAAAGTCTAGTCATCTCCTTAGGAATATTGCCTATTTTATCCTTCTATTTCGCGGAATTTCAACCTTGGTCCATCCTTTTGACCTTTGTCTTTTCTTTTCTATTTGACTTGGTCTTCTTACCGCTCTTGTCTATCTTATTTGCCCTTTCCTTTCTCTATCCAGTTATTCAGCTTAATTTTATTTTTGAATGGTTGGAGGGGATGATTCGCTTGGTATCACAGGTGGCAAGTAGACCGCTTGTCTTTGGACAACCTAATGCGTGGCTTTTAATTTTATTGTTAATTTCCTTGGCTTTAATCTATGATTTGAGGAAAAACATTAAAAGGCTAGCAGTATTGAGCTTATTGATTACAGGTCTCTTTTTCCTAACCAAGTATCCACTGGAAAATGAAATCACTATGCTGGATGTGGGGCAAGGCGAAAGTATTTTCCTACGGGATGTAACTGGTAAGACCATTCTCATAGATGTAGGTGGCAAGGCAGAATCTGATAAGAAAATCGAAAAATGGCAAGAAAAGGCGACGACCAGCAATGCCCAGCGAACCTTGATTCCCTACCTCAAAAGTCGAGGAGTGGCCAAGATTGATCAGCTAATTTTGACCAATACAGATAAGGAGCATGTTGGAGATTTGTTGGAGGTGACCAAGGCTTTCCATGTAGGCGAAATTTTAGTGTCCAAAGGCAGTTTGAAACAGAAGGAATTTGTTGCAGAACTACAGGCGACTCAAACCAAGGTGCGCAGTGTGACAATGGGAGAGAATTTGCCAATTTTCGGAAGTCAGTTAGAAGTCCTATCTCTAAGTAAAATTGGAGATGGAGATCATGAAGATTCCCTGGTTTTGTATGGAAAACTCTTGGATAAAAACTTTCTTTTCACAGGAAATTTGGAGGACAAAGGAGAGAAGGACATGCTGAAGCAATATCTAGACTTGAAAGTGGATGTTTTGAAAGCTAGCCAACATGGCTCTAAAAAATCATCAAGTTCAGCCTTTCTAGAACAGCTCAAACCAGAGATGACTCTCATCTCAGTTGGAAAGAACAATCGAACCAAACTCCCCCATCAGGAAACCTTGACCCGACTGGAAGGTATCAATAGCAAAGTTTACCGAACTGACCAGCAAGGAGCTATACGTTTTAAGGGATGGGATAGTTGGAAAATCGAAAGTGTTCGATAGGAAGTACAAATATTATATATTAGTAAAATAAACTAAAAATCTGTTGCATAATAATGATAAAAACGATATAATGAAAGCGTCTTCGATATCGATGATATAAAACCATTAAAAATTTTCAAAAGTCGTTTAATTAGTTAATTTATTGTTGGTCTTTTTCAGTCCAGTATATCTGCTGTGAGCGTCCTTAAAACTTATCGGTATGCTTGGAATACTGTTTGAGAATATAGTACGAACTATCATAGTCTCGTTATGATAGATATGATGAGTATAACGTTGATGGTGGTTGAAATTACGATTTTTTAGAGACATAAATTATTACAACGGTGGTTGTTAATCTTTCAAGAGTGATAAAAAGGAGGGCTAGATATGTTGCATCTTACTCATGTGACCTTAAAAACGCGACAAGTCATCTTACAAGATGTTGATTTTACATTTGAAAAGGGTAGGATTTATGGTATTCTTGCTATCAATGGTTCTGGAAAGACGACCCTGTTTCGCGCCATTAGCAATTTAATTCCTATAAGTAGTGGAAATATCGCAGTCTCTCCTTCTTTGTTTTATTATGAGAGTATTGAATGGCTGGATGGAAACTTAAGTGGGATGGACTATCTTCGCCTGATCAAGAACATCTGGAAGTCAGGGCTGAACTTGGGGGATGAAATTAATTACTGGGAAATGTCTGACTATATCAGTCTTCCCATTCGCAAGTATTCCTTAGGCATGAAGCAACGCTTGGTGATTGCCATGTATTTCCTGAGTCAGGCGAAATGCTGGCTTATGGATGAGATTACAAATGGCTTAGATGAGTATTATCGACAGAAGTTTTTTGATAGGCTAGCACAAATCGATAGACAAGAACAGCTGGTTCTTTTAAGTTCCCACTATAAGGAAGAGTTGCTTGATGTCTGCGATAGAGTAGTAACCATTCATCAGGGGCAAATAGAAGAGGTTTAGTTTATGAAAGATGTTGGTCTATTTTTATTAAAAAAAGTTTTCAAAAGTCGCTTAAACTGGATTATCTTAGCTTTATTTGTATCTGTACTCGGTGTTACCTTTTATTTCAATAGTCGGACTGCAAACTCCGTCAGCTTGGAGAGAGAGTTGGAAACTAGTCTGGTAGACCGTGAGAGAGTCATCAATGGATATGAAGAGAAACTCTCCCAAATATCTGACACCAGCTCGGAGGAATACCAGATTGCTGAAAGTAATTTAGAATCGCAAAAAAATCTTTTGACTCAAAAGAAAGAAATTCTGGCTTTGTTAAAAGAAGGACGCTGGAAAGAAGCCTACTATTTGCAGTGGCAAGCTTTGGATAAGAGTTATGAAATTTTATCAAAGGAACCGAATTCTAGCTCTGACTTAAAAATGGCGGTTGACCGCGAACGAAAGACTTACCAAACCCTATATCCCTTGAACATAAAAGCGCACAATTTAGTTTATCCGACCCACGGGATTGATCAGATTGTCTGGATTTTAGAGGCTATCATCCCAAGCTTGTTTGTGGTTACTATTATTTTTATGCTAACGCAACTATTTGCAGAAAGATATCAAAATCATCTGGACACAGCTCAGTTATATCCTTTTTCAAAAGTGACATTTGCCATGTCCTCTCTTGGAGTTGGAGTGGGCTATGTAACTGTGCTGTTTATCGGAATCAGCGGATTTTCTTTTCTAGTGGGAAGTCTGATAAGTGGTTTTGGACAGTTAGATTATCCCTACCCGATTTATAGCTTAGTGAATCAAGAGGTAACTATTGGAAAGATACAAGATGTGTTATTTTCTGGCTTGTTCTTAGCTTTCTTAGCCTTTATCGTCATTGTGGAAGTCGTCTACTTGATTGCTTACTTTTTCAAGCAAAAAATGCCTGTCCTCTTTATTTCACTTATTGGGATTGTTGGCTTATTGTTTGGTATTCAAACAATTCAGCCTCTTCAGAGGATTGCACATCTGATTCCCTTTACTTACTTGCGTTCAGTGGAGATTTTGTCTGGAAGATTACCTAAGCAAATTGATAATGTCAATCTAAATTGGGACATGGGGCTAGTTTTACTTCCTTGCCTGATTGTCCTTTTGTTAGTGGGGATTCTATTTATCGAAAGATGGGGAAGTTCACGGAAAAAAGAATTTTTTAATAGATCCTAGCTTTCCTATAGGGAAAATAAGTAAAAACTAACATAGAGAGGGAATCAACTTGTTTCTCTCTTTTTGATTCGAAAACCAAGACAAAATACAAACAGAAACTTTTAAAAAAATAACTTTTTATCTTGACAAGGGCTAGAAAACTTGGTATCATATAAAAGTTGAGAAAAGCAGAAGTGAGAGCTTCTCGCCTTGTGACATTAAGTTGCCTGGCCCTACGGATGAAAAGTTTCTAAGAAACGCTATCATAACGTGCGGGCTTGTATATTTACGAGTCCGCTATTGTTTTTCTCTAATAAAACAAAAGAGGTGAAAACCATAGCAAAGCAAGACTTATTCATCAATGATGAGATTCGTGTACGTGAAGTTCGCTTGATTGGTCTTGAAGGAGAACAGCTAGGCATTAAGCCACTCAGTGAAGCGCAAGCTTTGGCTGATAACGCTAATGTTGACCTAGTATTGATTCA
Organism: uncultured Streptococcus sp.; assembly: GCF_963516515.1. GTDB lineage: Bacteria > Bacillota > Bacilli > Lactobacillales > Streptococcaceae > Streptococcus. The sequence goes on from NZ_CAUQCJ010000009.1 coordinate 38,405, forward strand.
ACCCCAAGCCAAACCGCCTGTTGCAAAAATTATGGACTACGGTAAGTTCAAATTTGAGTACCAGAAGAAGCAAAAAGAACAACGTAAAAAACAAAGTGTTGTTACTGTGAAAGAAGTTCGTCTAAGTCCAACTATTGATAAGGGTGACTTTGATACAAAACTTCGCAATGCACGCAAATTCCTTGAAAAAGGAAATAAAGTTAAGGTATCTATTCGCTTTAAGGGTCGTATGATTACCCATAAAGAGATTGGTGCAAAAGTTTTAGCCGAGTTTGCTGAAGCAACTCAAGATATTGCCATCATCGAACAACGTGCTAAAATGGATGGACGTCAAATGTTCATGCAATTGGCGCCAGCGACTGACAAAAAATAATTGTCAGAAAGTTAAATAAAGGAGAAAAAATCATGCCAAAACAAAAAACACACCGCGCATCAGCTAAACGTTTCAAACGTACAGGTTCTGGTGGACTTAAACGTTTCCGTGCTTACACTTCTCACCGTTTCCACGGAAAAACTAAGAAACAACGTCGTCATCTTCGTAAAGCATCTATGGTGCATTCAGGAGATTACAAACGTATCAAAGCAATGCTTACTCGCTTGAAATAACAGCCTAACAGTAAGTAAACAATTCTAGGAAATATTTGGAGGAAATAAAACATGGCACGTGTTAAAGGTGGCGTTGTATCACGCAAACGTCGTAAACGTATTCTTAAATTAGCAAAAGGTTACTATGGAGCTAAACACATCTTGTTCCGTACTGCAAAAGAACAAGTAATGAACTCTTACTACTATGCATACCGTGACCGTCGTCAAAAGAAACGTGACTTCCGTAAATTGTGGATCACACGTATCAATGCGGCAGCTCGTATGAACGGACTTTCATACTCACAATTGATGCATGGTTTGAAATTGGCTGAGATCGAAGTTAACCGTAAAATGCTTGCTGACTTGGCTGTTAACGATGCAGCAGCTTTCACAGCTCTTGCAGATGCAGCTAAAGCAAAACTTGGTAAATAATAACAGATAAGACTGGAACAGGATTGTCCCAGTCTTTTTTAAAATAAAGGAGAAAAATATGGCTTCAAAAATGCTACACACTTGCTTGCGAGTAGAAAATCTTGAAAAATCAATTGCATTTTATCAAGATGCTTTTGGATTTAAAGAATTGCGTCGCAGAGATTTTCCAGACCATGCCTTCACGATTGTCTATCTAGGTCTTGAGGGTGACGACTATGAGTTGGAGTTGACTTATAACTACGATCATGGTCCTTATGTGGTTGGAGATGGCTTTGCCCATATCGCCCTAAGTACACCTGATCTTGAGGCGCTTCATCAAGAGCACAGTGCCAAAGGATATGAAGTTACTGAGCCAAATGGCCTACCAGGAACTGCGCCTAACTATTACTTTGTCAAAGACCCTGATGGCTACAAGGTCGAAGTCATTCGTGAAAAATAATCACGTGAAGTCAAGTAGAATGTTCGTTTTCTACTTGACTTTTTTTAGCTGAAAGAGTATACTAATAAAAATTTAACCTTTAAGGGGAGTCCAGAGAGACTCACAAGGTGTCAGATAAAAGAATAGTACAATTTTCTAGAGGAGACTTTTTGAGTGTGCTCTCTTGTCTTGTACGATTTTAACTGAGGCCTTGCACTAGCAAGGTCTTTTCTTTGTCTGGTCCCCTTAAAATTTAAGGAGGAAAAGTCATGAATCCCACATGTAAGAAACGTTTGGGTGCGATTCGATTGGAAACCATGAAGGTGGTTGCACAGGAGGAAATCGCGCCAGCAATCTTTGAATTAGTCCTAGAAGGGGAAATGGTTGAAGCTATGCGAGCAGGCCAATTTCTTCATCTGCGTGTGCCTGATGATGCCCATCTCTTGCGCCGTCCTATTTCAATTTCGTCTATCGATAAGGTTAAGAAGCAGTGTCATCTCATTTATCGGATTGAGGGAGCTGGGACAGCTATTTTCTCAACCTTAAGTCAGGTAGATACTCTTGATGTGATGGGTCCTCAGGGAAATGGTTTTGACTTGTCTGACCTTGATGAGCAGAGTCAGGTACTCCTTGTTGGTGGGGGGATTGGTGTTCCGCCCTTGCTTGAAGTAGCCAAGGAATTGCATACGCGTGGTGTGAAAGTAGTGACAGTCCTTGGTTTTGCCAACAAGGATGCTGTTATTTTAGAGACGGAATTGGCTCAGTATGGGCAGGTCTTTGTAACGACAGATGATGGTTCTTATGGCATTAAGGGGAATGTTTCTGTTGTCATCAATGATTTAGATAGTCAGTTTGATGCTGTTTACTCATGTGGGGCGCCTGGAATGATGAAGTATATCAATCAAACCTTTTATGACCACCCAAGAGCCTATCTATCTCTGGAATCCCGTATGGCTTGTGGAATGGGGGCTTGCTATGCCTGCGTCCTAAAAGTGCCAGAAAGCGAGACGGTCAGCCAACGCGTCTGTGAAGATGGCCCTGTTTTCCGTACTGGAACAGTTCTATTATAAGGAGAAAATCATGACTACAAATCGTTTACAAGTTTCTCTACCTGGCTTGGATTTGAAAAATCCGATTATTCCAGCATCAGGCTGTTTTGGCTTTGGACAAGAGTATGCCAAGTACTATGATTTAGACCTTTTAGGTTCTATTATGATCAAGGCGACAACCCTTGAACCACGCTTTGGCAATCCAACTCCAAGGGTGGCAGAGACACCCGCTGGTATGCTCAATGCAATCGGTTTGCAAAATCCTGGTTTGGAAGTTGTTTTGGCTGAAAAGCTACCGTGGCTAGAAAGAGAGTATCCAAATCTTCCTATTATCGCCAATGTAGCTGGTTTTTCAAAACAAGAGTATGCGGCTGTTTCTCATGGTATTTCCAAGGCAGCTAATGTGAAGGCTATTGAGCTCAATATTTCTTGTCCCAACGTAGATCACTGTAATCATGGACTCTTGATTGGTCAAGATCCAGATTTAGCTTATGATGTGGTGAAAGCAGCTGTGGAAGCCTCTGATGTACCAGTTTATGTCAAACTAACCCCTAGTGTGACGGATATTGTCACCGTCGCAAAAGCAGCAGAAGATGCAGGGGCAAGTGGCTTAACCATGATTAATACTCTGGTTGGTATGCGCTTTGACCTCAAAACCAGAAAACCAATCTTGGCCAATGGAACAGGTGGAATGTCAGGTCCAGCAGTTTTTCCAGTCGCCCTTAAACTTATCCGTCAGGTAGCTCAAACAACAGACCTGCCCATCATTGGAATGGGAGGAGTAGATTCGGCTGAAGCTGCCCTAGAAATGTATCTGGCTGGAGCATCTGCCATCGGAGTTGGAACAGCCAACTTTACCAATCCTTATGCCTGCCCTGATATTATCGAAAATCTACCAAAAGTCATGGACAAATACGGCATCAGCAGTCTAGAAAATCTACGCAAGGAAGTGAAAGAGTCTTTAATATAAATTGCAATCAATCTGTTCTTGATTTTTTATTAGTTTGTAATGTTGATTATAGAGAATTTTGATATAATGAAATGGATAAGAACAGAGGAAGAAAGATAATGAAGAAATTGAGATTTATTTTTTTAGCCCTGCTATTTTTCTTAGCCAGACCAGAGAGTGCAATGGCTAGCGATGGTACTTGGCAAGGAAAACAATATCTGAAAGCGGATGGAAGTCAAGCAGCTAATGAGTGGATTTTTGATGCTCATTATCGATCTTGGTTTTATATAAAAGCAGATGCCAACTATGCTGAAAATGAATGGTTGAAGCAAGGTGACGACTATTTTTACCTCAAATCTGGCGGCTATATGGCCAAGTCAGAATGGGTAGAAGACAAGGGAGCTTTCTATTATCTTGACCAAAATGGAAAGATGAAAAGAACTGCTTGGGTAGGTGCTTCCTATGTTGGTGCAACAGGTGCCAAGGTAATAGAAGACTGGGTTTATGATTCTCAATACGACGCTTGGTTTTATATCAAAGCAGATGGACAACACGCAGAGAAAGAATGGCTCAAAATTAAGGGCAAGGACTATTATTTTAAATCTGGCGGTTATTTGCTAACAAGTCAGTGGATTGATCAGGCTTATGTGAATGCTAGTGGTGCCAAAGTACAGCAAGGTTGGCTTTATGATAAACAATACCAAACTTGGTTTTATATCAAAGAAAATGGAAATCATGCTGATAAAGAATGGATTTTCGAAAATGGTCACTATTATTATCTAAAATCTGGTGGCTATATGGCAGCCAATGAATGGATTTGGGATAAGGAGTCATGGTTTTATTTCAAATCTGATGGCAAAATGGCTGAGAAAGAATGGTTATACGATTCTAAAAGTCAAGTCTGGTACTACTTCAAATCTGGTGGCTATATGGCGAAAAATGAAACAGTAGATGGTTATCAGTTTGGAAGCGATGGTAAATGGCTTGGAGAAAAAACTACAAATGAAAATGCTGCTTACTATCAAGTAGTGCCTGTCACAGCAAATGTTTATAATGCAGATGGTGAAAAGCTTTCCTATATATCGCAAGCTAGTGTCGTCTGGCTAGACAAGGATAGAAAAAGTGATGATAAGCGCCTGGCTATTACTGTTTCTGGTTTGTCAGGCTATATGAAAACAGAAGATTTACAAGCACTAGATGCTAGTAAGGATTTTATCCCTTATTATGAAAGTGATGGCCACCGTTTTTATCACTATGTGGCTCAGAATGCTAGTATCCCAGTAGCTTCTCATCTTTCTGATATGGAAGTAGGCAAGAAATATTATTCGGCAGATGGCCTGCATTTTGATGGTTTTAACCTTGAAAATCCCTTCCTTTTCAAAGACTTGACAGAGGCTACAAACTATAGTGCTGAAGATTTGGATAAGGTATTTAGTCTGTTAAATATTGACAATAGTCTCTTGGAAAATAAGGGAGCTACCTTTAAGGAAGCCGAAGAACATTACCATATCAATGCCCTTTACCTCCTTGCCCATAGTGCCTTAGAAAGTGACTGGGGACGTAGCAATATTGCCAAAGATAAGAATAATTTCTTTGGAATTACAGCCTATGATACGACCCCGTACCTTTCTGCCAAGACATTTGATGATGTAGATAAGGGAATTTTAGGTGCAACCAAGTGGATTAAGGAAAATTATATCGATAGGGGCAGAACTTTCCTTGGAAACAAGGCGTCTGGTATGAATGTTGAATATGCCTCAGACCCTTATTGGGGCGAAAAAATTGCTAGTGTGATGATGAAAATCAATGAAAAACTAGGTGGCAAAGATTAGTCCTATAATTGAATATGATTTGTGTGAGTAGTAATACTCTTCGAAAATCTCTTCAAACCACGTCAACGTCGCCTTGCCGTATAGATGTTACTGACTTCGTCAGTTCTATCTGCAACCTCAAAACAGTGTTTTGAGCAACCTGGGGCTAGTTTTCTAGTTTGCTCTTTGATTTTCATTGAGTATAAGTTAAAAATCCTGATTTTAAGCAAAAAATCAGGATTTTTTCATGGATGCGATTTTTTCTGGGTCTGGTGTGACACGGAGGGTCTTTTGTCCTGTGTAAGTGACAAAGCCGGGTTTTCCACCAGTTGGTTTGTTGAGTTTCTTGACTTCAATCATATCTACCTGCACCAGATTTGACAGGCGACCTTGAGAGAAGTAGGCGGCCAGTTCTGCCGCGTCTGTCTTGACTTCATCAGATGGGTCAAGATTTCCTGAGATGACAACATGGCTTCCAGGGATGTCCTTGGCATGGAACCAAAGTTCTTCCTTACGAGCCATTTTAAAGGTCAATTCCTCATTTTGTAGGTTGTTGCGACCGACATAAATGATGGTTTTGCCATCACTGGCCAGATACTGTTCTGGTTTTTTACGTTTCTGGATTTTCTCCCGCTGTCTTCTGCGGATAAAACCTGTTTGGATTAATTCTTCACGGATTTCAGCGATTTCTTCCAGCCCAGCTTGGTTGAGAACAGTTTCCACACTTTCCAAATAGAGAATGGTTGCCTTGGTTTCCTCAATCAAATCAGTCAAGTATTTGACAGCTTCTTTGAGTTTCTGATACCGTTTAAAATAGCGTTGGGCATTCTGGTTGGGAGTCAAGGCCTTATCAAGCGCAATGGTGATAGGTTGGTTAGTATAGTAGTTGTCTAGGATAACCTGGTCTTGGTCGTTAGGCACTTGGTGGAGGAATGTTGTCAGCAATTCTCCTTTTTGACGAAATTCTTCAGCATTGTCTGTCGCCAGTAACTCTTTTTCCTGTTTTTTGAGTTTGTGTCGGTTTTTCTGAAGTTCATTTTCAACACGACGAATGAGTTCACTGGCTTGTTGTTTGACGCGGTCGCGTTCAGCCTTGTCCTTATAGTAGGTGTCCAGCAAATCAGAAAGGCTGGTAAAAGGCTCTCCTACACGATTTGCAAAAGGAACTGGGCTGAAAGAAGTCTCAGTCAAGCATGGCTTGGTTTCTTGATTGAAAAAGTTACGGAAAGTAGAAAGTTTATCACTAACCAGAATGTTTTCCAATTCATTTGCCGTATCGCGTCCCAGACCTTGAAAGAGGCTTTGAAGATTTTTAGCTGTCGTTTCCTGTGTTTGTAGGATTTCAAAGAGTTTCTCGTCCTTGATTGTAAAAGGATTGAGAGACTCGGTACTTGGCGGAGCGATATAGGTTGATCCAGGAAGCAAGGTACGGTAGCTATTTTGTGAAAAGCCAACATGTTTGATGACTTCGAGGATTTTGTGGCTACTTTTATCAACCAGTAGAATATTACTGTGTTTTCCCATGATTTCGATAATCAAGGTAGCCTGAATATGGTCCCCAATCTCGTTTTTATTGGAAACTGTCATTTCCACAATACGGTCATTTTCCACTTGCTCAATCGACTCAATCAGGGCACCCTGCAAATATTTTCTCAAAACCATGATAAAGGTGGAAGGTTGAGCTGGATTTTCAAAAGTCGTTTGGGTCAGCTGAATGCGTCCAAAAACTGGATGGGCAGAAAGGAGCAGGCGATGGCTTTGGCGATTACTACGGATTTGCAAGACCAACTCTTGTTCAAAAGGCTGATTGATTTTCTGGATGCGACCGTTCACTAATTCTCTTCGCAATTCCTCAACCATGTGGTGTAAAAAAAATCCGTCAAATGACATCGTTCTCTCCTTGTGATTGTATTCCATAGTATTATATCAAAAAGGTAGAATAAAATCATGGAAATGTGGTATAATAAAGCCAAGTAAAGAGAAACGAGAAGCACATGTATATTGAAATGGTAGATGAAACTGGTCAAGTTTCAAAAGAAATGTTGCAACAAACCCAAGAAATTTTGGAATTTGCAGCCCAAAAATTAGGAAAAGAAGACAAGGAGATGGCAGTCACTTTTGTGACTAATGAGCGTAGTCATGAACTCAATCTGGAGTACCGTGACACAGACCGTCCGACAGATGTCATCAGCCTTGAATATAAGCCAGAGTTGGAAATTGCCTTTGACGAAGAGGATTTACTTGAAAATCCAGAATTGGCAGAGATGATGTCTGAGTTTGATGCCTATATTGGGGAACTGTTCATCTCTATCGATAAGGCTCATGAGCAGGCTGAGGAATATGGCCACAGCTTTGAGCGTGAGATGGGCTTCTTGGCAGTACACGGCTTTTTACATATCAACGGCTATGATCACTACACTCCGGAAGAAGAAGCGGAGATGTTCGGTTTACAAGAAGAAATTTTGACAGCCTATGGACTCACAAGACAATAAACGAAAATGGAAAAATCGTGACCTGATATCCAGTTTAGAATTTGCCATCACAGGAATTTTTACTGCTATCAAGGAAGAACGCAATATGCGAAAACATGCAGTGACGGCTCTTGTGGTCATTCTTGCAGGTTTTGTTTTTCAAGTGTCACGAATCGAATGGCTCTTTCTCCTATTGAGCATTTTCTTGGTAGTAGCCTTTGAAATTATCAACTCTGCTATCGAAAATGTGGTGGATTTGGCTAGTCACTATCACTTTTCCATGCTGGCTAAAAATGCCAAGGATATGGCGGCTGGCGCGGTATTAGTGGTCTCTCTTTTCGCTGCCTTAACAGGCGCATTGATTTTTCTCCCACGAATCTGGGATTTAATATTTTAAACAGTAAGAGGAAATTATGACTTTTAAATCAGGCTTTGTAGCCATTTTAGGACGTCCTAATGTTGGGAAGTCAACTTTTTTAAATCACGTTATGGGGCAAAAGATTGCCATCATGAGTGATAAGGCGCAGACAACGCGCAACAAAATCATGGGAATTTACACGACTGATAAGGAACAAATTGTCTTTATCGACACGCCAGGGATTCACAAGCCTAAAACGGCTCTTGGAGATTTCATGGTTGAGTCTGCTTACAGCACCCTTCGTGAAGTGGACACCGTTCTTTTCATGGTGCCTGCTGATGAAGCGCGTGGTAAGGGGGATGACATGATTATTGAGCGTCTTAAGGCTGCCAAGGTTCCTGTGATTCTGGTGGTGAACAAGATTGACAAGGTTCACCCAGACCAGCTTTTGTCTCAGATTGATGACTTCCGTAATCAGATGGACTTCAAGGAAATCGTTCCTATCTCAGCCCTTCAGGGAAATAATGTCTCACGTTTAGTTGATATTTTGAGTGAAAATCTGGAGGAAGGTTTCCAGTATTTTCCAGCTGATCAAATCACAGACCATCCAGAACGTTTCTTGGTTTCAGAAATGGTTCGCGAGAAAGTCTTGCACCTAACTCGTGAAGAGATTCCGCACTCAGTTGCTGTAGTTGTTGATTCTATGAAGCGAGATGAAGAGACAGACAAGGTGCATATCCGTGCAACTATCATGGTGGAGCGAGATAGTCAGAAAGGGATTATCATCGGTAAAGGTGGCGCTATGCTTAAGAAAATTGGTAGCATGGCTCGTCGTGATATTGAACTCATGCTAGGAGACAAGGTCTTTCTAGAAACATGGGTCAAGGTCAAGAAAAACTGGCGCGATAAAAAGCTAGATTTGGCTGACTTTGGCTATAATGAAAAAGAATACTAAGTAGAGGTGGGCACATGCCTGCTTCTTGTTTTTACAGAAGGAGGACTTATGCCTGAATTACCAGAGGTTGAAACTGTTCGACGTGGCTTAGAAAAATTGATTTTGGGTAAAAAGATTTCGAGTGTAGAAATTCGCTATCCCAAGATGATTAAGACAGATTTGGACGAGTTTCAAAAGGAAGTGCCAGGCCAAGTTGTTGAGTCCATGGGACGTCGTGGCAAATACTTGCTTTTTTACCTGACAGACAAGGTCTTGATTTCCCATCTGCGGATGGAGGGTAAGTATTTTTATTATCCGAACCAGGTTCCTGAACGCAAGCACGCCCATGTTTTCTTCCAGTTTGAGGATGGTGGTACACTTGTTTATGAAGATGTACGCAAGTTTGGTACTATGGAACTCTTGGCTCCTGACTTTTTGGAAGCCTACTTTATTTCTAAAAAACTAGGGCCTGAACCAAGCGAACAAGCCTTTGATTTGCAGGTCTTTCAAGTAGCTCTAGCTAAGTCTAAAAAGCCTATCAAATCCCACTTATTAGACCAGACCTTGGTTGCTGGCCTTGGCAATATCTATGTGGATGAGGTTCTCTGGCGAGCTCAGGTTCATCCGGCTAGACCTTCCCAGACTTTGACATCAGAAGAAGCGACAGCTATTCATGACCAGACCATTGCTGTATTGGGACAGGCTGTTGAAAAAGGTGGTTCGACCATTCGGACCTATACCAATGCCTTTGGGGAAGATGGAACCATGCAGGATTTTCATCAGGTCTATGACAAGGCTGGTCAAGCATGCTCACGCTGTGGAACTCTAATTGAGAAAATCCAACTAGGCGGACGTGGAACTCATTTTTGTCCTCAGTGTCAAAGGAGGGACTGATGGGAAAAATCATTGGAATCACGGGGGGAATTGCCTCTGGCAAATCAACTGTGACAAATTTTTTAAGACAGAAGGGCTTTCAAGTGGTGGATGCTGACGCAGTCGTCCACCAACTACAGAAACCTGATGGTCGTCTATTTGAGACTCTAGTCCAGCATTTTGGGCAAGAAATCATCCTTGAAAACGGAGAACTCAATCGCCCTCTCCTAGCTAGTCTTATCTTTTCAAATCCTAAAGAGCGTGAATGGTCTAGGATAACTCAAGGAGAGATTATCCGTGAGGAACTAGCTACTTTGAGAGACCAGTTGAATCAGACAGAAGTTATTTTCTTCATGGATATCCCCCTGCTTTTTGAACAAGACTACAGCGCTTGGTTTGATGAGACATGGTTGGTCTATGTGGATCGAAATATCCAAGTGGAACGATTAATGAAAAGAGACCACTTGTCCAAAAATGAAGCTAAGTCTCGTCTGGCAGCCCAGTGGCCTTTAGAAAAAAAGAAAGATTTGGCCAGCCATGTTCTAGACAACAATGGAAATCAGGACCAGCTTCTTACTCAGGTGGTCTCCCTTCTTGAGGGAGGTAGGCAAGATGACAGAGATTAATTGGAAGGATAATCTGCGCATTGCCTGGTTTGGTAATTTTCTGACTGGAGCCAGTATTTCTTTGGTAGTGCCCTTTATGCCCATCTTTGTGGAAAATCTAGGCGTAGGGAGTGAGCAAGTCGCTTTTTATGCAGGTTTAGCAATTTCTGTCTCTGCTATTTCCGCGGCGCTCTTCTCTCCTATCTGGGGAATCCTTGCTGACAAATACGGACGAAAACCCATGATGATTCGGGCAGGTCTTGCCATGACTATTACTATGGGAGGTTTGGCTTTTGTCCCAACTATCTATTGGTTAATCTTTCTTCGTTTATTAAACGGTGTATTTGCAGGATTTGTTCCTAATGCAACGGCCCTGATAGCCAGTCAGGTTCCCAAGGAGAAATCAGGCTCTGCCTTAGGTACTTTGTCTACAGGCGTAGTTGCAGGTACTCTAACTGGTCCCTTTATTGGGGGCTTTATCGCAGAATTATTTGGTATTCGTACTGTTTTCTTACTGGTTGGTAGTTTTCTGTTTTTAGCTGCTATTTTGACTATTTGCTTTATCAAGGAAGATTTTCAACCAGTAGCCAAGGAAAAGGCCATCCCAACAAAGGAATTATTTACATCAGTTAAATATCCCTATCTTTTGGTCAATCTCTTTCTGACCAGTTTTGTCATCCAATTTTCAGCCCAATCAATCGGCCCTATCTTAGCTCTGTATGTGCGCGACTTAGGGCAGACAGAGAATCTTCTTTTTGTCTCTGGTTTGATTGTATCCAGTATGGGCTTTTCCAGCATGATGAGTGCAGGAGTCATGGGAAAGCTAGGTGACAAGGTGGGCAATCATCGTCTCTTGGTTGTAGCTCAGTTTTATTCAGTTATCATCTATCTCCTCTGTGCCAATGCCTCTAGTCCCCTTCAACTAGGACTCTATCGATTCCTCTTTGGCTTGGGAACCGGTGCGCTGATACCTGGGGTCAATGCCCTTCTCAGCAAGATGACACCCAAAGTAGGTATTTCGAGGGTCTTTGCCTTCAATCAGGTATTCTTTTATCTGGGAGGTGTCGTTGGTCCTATGGCAGGTTCCGCAGTAGCAGGTCAATTTGGCTACCATGCTGTCTTTTATGCGACAAGCCTTTGTGTTGCCTTTAGTTGTCTCTTTAACCTTCTTCAATTTCGAACATTATTAAAAGTAAAGGAAATCTAGTGCGAGTAAAAATTAATCTCAAATGCTCCTCTTGTGGCAGTATCAATTACCTAACCAGTAAAAATTCAAAAACCCATCCAGATAAGATTGAGGTTTTAAAGTATTGTCCCAAGGAAAGAAAAGTAACCCTACATCTTGAATCTAAGTAGATTTTATGGTAAAATAATAGGGATTTTAAGGAGTTTGATATGTATAACCTATTATTAACCATTTTATTAGTATTATCTGTTGTGATTGTGATTGCGATTTTCATGCAACCAACCAAAAACCAATCTAGCAATGTATTTGATGCCAGCTCAGGTGATTTGTTTGAACGCAGTAAAGCACGCGGTTTTGAAGCTGTAATGCAGCGTTTGACAGGGATTTTAGTCTTTTTCTGGCTAGCCATTGCCTTAGCATTGACGGTATTATCAAGTAGATAAGAAAATAATGGGCAGGACTAGGTCTTTGCCTCTTTTTATTTTTAAAGGATGTGTAAGAAGGTTTTACAGTAAAAGAAAATTAAAAAATCTAGAAAGAAAATATGAAAGATAGAATAAAAGAATATTTGCAAGATAAGGGAAAGGTGACTGTCAATGACTTGGCTCAGGCTTTGGGAAAAGACGGGTCCAAGGATTTTCGTGAGTTGATTAAAACCTTGTCCTTAATGGAAAGAAAGCACCAGATACGCTTTGAAGAAGATGGTAGTCTGACCTTGGAAGTCAAGAAAAAACATGAGATTACTCTCAAGGGGATTTTTCATGCCCATAAAAATGGCTTTGGTTTTGTTAGCCTAGAAGGCGAGGAGGACGACCTTTTTGTAGGAAAAAACGATGTCAACTATGCTATTGATGGTGATACAGTTGAGGTCGTGATTAAGAAAGTCGCTGACCGCAATAAGGGAACAGCAGCAGAAGCCAAAATTATCGATATTCTAGAACACAGTTTGACAACTGTTGTCGGTCAAATCGTTCTAGATCAGGAAAAGCCTAAGTATGCTGGCTACATCCGTTCAAAGAATCAGAAAATAAGTCAACCGATTTATGTGAAGAAACCAGCCCTTAAACTCGAGGGAACAGAAGTTCTCAAGGTCTTTATTGACAAATACCCAAGCAAGAAACATGATTTCTTTGTCGCTAGTGTCCTCGATGTGGTGGGGCATTCAACGGATGTTGGAATTGATGTCCTTGAGGTTTTGGAGTCTATGGACATTGTCTCAGAATTTCCAGAGGCTGTTGTCAAGGAAGCGGAAAGTGTGCCTGATTTTCCATCTCAAAAGGATATGGAAGGCCGTCTGGACCTGAGAGATGAGATTACCTTTACCATTGACGGTGCAGATGCCAAGGACTTGGACGATGCGGTGCATATCAAGGCCTTGAAAAATGGCAATCTAGAACTCGGAGTTCACATTGCAGATGTTTCCTACTATGTGACCGAGGGTTCTGCCCTGGACAAGGAAGCCCTTAACCGCGCAACTTCTGTCTATGTGACTGACCGTGTGGTTCCAATGCTTCCAGAACGACTATCAAATGGCATCTGCTCTCTCAATCCTCAAGTAGATCGCCTGACCCAGTCAGCCATTATGGAGATTGATAAAGATGGTCGTGTGGTCAACTACACTATCACACAAACGGTTATCAAGACAAGCTTCCGTATGACCTATAGTGATGTCAATGATATCCTAGCTGGCGACAAGGAAAAGAGACAAGAATATCAGAAAATTGTTCCAAGTATTGAACTTATGGCTAAGCTCCATGAAACTCTAGAAAACATGCGTGTGAAACGTGGAGCTCTCAATTTTGATACCAATGAAGCTAAGATTTTAGTGGATAAACAAGGTAAGCCTGTTGATATCGTTCTTCGTCAGCGTGGTGTTGCCGAGCGCATGATTGAGTCCTTCATGTTGATGGCCAATGAAACAGTTGCCGAGCATTTTAGCAAGCTGGATTTACCTTTTATCTATCGAATTCACGAGGAGCCTAAGGCTGAAAAGGTTCAGAAGTTTATTGATTATGCTTCGAGTTTTGGCTTGCGCATTTATGGAACTGCCAGTGAGATTAGCCAGGAGGCACTTCAAGACATCATGCGTACTGTTGAGGGAGAGCCCTATGCGGATGTATTGTCCATGATGCTTCTCCGTTCCATGCAACAGGCTCGCTATTCGGAGCACAATCACGGCCACTATGGACTAGCGGCTGACTATTATACTCACTTTACCAGTCCGATTCGTCGTTATCCAGACCTTCTTGTTCACCGTATGATTCGTGATTACGGCCGTTCTAAAGAAATAGCCGAGCATTTTGAACAAGTGATTCCAGAGATTGCGACCCAGTCTTCCAACCGTGAACGTCGTGCCATTGAGGCTGAGCGTGAAGTCGAAGCCATGAAAAAGGCTGAGTACATGGAAGAATACGTGGGTGAAGAGTATGATGCAGTTGTATCCAGCATCGTTAAATTTGGTCTCTTTGTCGAATTGCCAAATACGGTTGAAGGCTTGATTCACATCACTAATCTACCTGAATTTTATCATTTCAACGAGCGTGATTTGACCCTTCGTGGAGAGAAATCAGGAACAACCTTCCGTGTAGGTCAACAAATTCGTATCCGAGTTGAAAGAGCCGACAAGATGACTGGTGAAATTGACTTCTCATATATCCCAAGTGAGTTTGATGTGATTGAAAAAGGCTTGAGACAGTCTCATCGTAGTGACAGAGGGCGTGGTTCAAGTCGTCGTTCAGATAAGAAGGAAGACAAGAGAAAATCAGGACGCTCAAATGATAAGCGCAAGCATTCACAAAAAGACAAGAAAAAAGGAAAGAAACCTTTTTATAAGGAAGTAGATAAGAAAGGAGCCAAGCATGGCAAAGGGCGAGGGAAAGGTCGTCGCACAAAATAAAAAGGCGCGTCATGACTATACAATCGTAGATACGCTAGAGGCAGGGATGGTCCTGACTGGAACTGAAATCAAGAGTGTACGAGCTGCTCGAATCAATCTCAAGGATGGCTTTGCCCAAGTAAAAAATGGAGAAGTCTGGTTGAGCAATGTTCACATCGCTCCTTACGAAGAGGGCAATATCTGGAATCAAGAACCAGAACGTCGTCGAAAACTCTTGCTCCATAAGAAACAAATCCAAAAATTGGAACAAGAGACCAAAGGGACAGGAATGACCCTTGTTCCCCTAAAAGTCTATATCAAAGATGGCTATGCCAAGCTCCTTTTAGGCCTAGCTAAAGGGAAGCATGACTACGATAAACGGGAATCTATCAAACGTCGTGAGCAAAACCGCGACATTGCGCGCGTGATGAAAGCTGTTAATCAGCGGTAAAAAGAGGAAATGAAAATGGAAAAATTAGTTGCCTATAAACGTATGCCCTTGTGGAATAAAGAAACCATGCCAGAGGCTGTTCAGCAGAAACACAATACCAAGGTTGGGACTTGGGGCAAGATTACTGTTTTAAAAGGAACTCTCAAGTTTATTGAGTTGACAGAGGATGGCGAGGTTCTAGCTGAGCATCTCTTTGAAGCGGGAGCTGACAATCCAATGGCACAACCACAAGCCTGGCACCGAGTGGAGGCTGTAACAGACGATGTAGAATGGTATTTGGAATTTTATTGTAAACCTGCGGATTATTTCCCTAAGAAATACAATACCAATCCTGTTCATTCAGAGGTCCTAGAGGCTATGCAGACAGTAAAACCAGGGAAAGCCTTAGATTTGGGCTGTGGTCAGGGGCGTAATTCTCTCTTTCTAGCCCAGCAAGGTTTTGATGTGACAGCTGTGGATCAAAATGAATTATCTCTTGAAATCTTGCAAAGTATTGTGGAGCAAGAAGACCTGGACATGCCTGTAGGTCTTTACGATATCGATTCAGCCAGTATTGGGAAAGCGTATGATTTCATCGTATCGACAGTTGTTTTGATGTTTTTGCAAGCAGACCGCATTCCTGAAATTATCAAAAATATGCAGGAGAAAACCACTGTTGGTGGTTATAATCTTATTGTTTGTGCTATGGATACGGAGGATTATCCTTGCTCAGTGAACTTCCCATTTACCTTTAAAGAAGGAGAATTGGCAGACTATTACAAGGACTGGGAATTGGTCAAGTACAATGAAAATCCAGGTCATTTGCACCGTTGCGATGAGAATGGCAATCGTATTCAACTACGCTTTGCGACCATGCTAGCCAAGAAAATCAAGTAAATATGTTATGAAGAGTCTGGGATAAAAAGATTTTGATTTTAGGAATTATTTATTATAAATTTTAAAAATCAATAGATTAGATAAAAAGCGAATAAGACCGAAAACTAAATGTCAGATAACTCGTTTTGTTCGCTTTTTATATTTAAGGTTAGAATTTTGTCCCAGATTCTTTTAATACTCAATGAAAATCAAAAAGCAAACTAGGAAACTAGCCGCAGGCTGTACTTGAGTACGGCAAGACGACGTTGACGCAGTTTGAATTTGATTTTCGAAGAGTATAAAAATGCCAAATGTTATAAAAACGTAATATTTCTGACTATATAATTTTTATTTCGAGAATTTCTATAATTATAGAATAAAAGCAGTTTTATGCGTATATATATATATATATATACGCATAAAAATTATAATAGATTAGAAAATATAAAAAAGGTGGCTATTGAATTATTAGAGTAAAAGTGTATTATAAGATGTGATACAAATATTTATTTTGGAGGAAATTAGATGTTTCATAAAGGTAAACACGATCGTGAAAAGCAATTACGTTTTTCTATTCGTAAGGTCAGCTTTGGTGCAGCTAGTGTCGCAGTAGCTGCATTGTTCATGTTTTTAGGAAATGGGGCAGTATCTGCTGCAGAGCAAAGTGTGCCTTCAACTAATGGGGAGACTCAAGCACCGCAACCTAAAGATCAGAATGTTCAGAATGGGACCTACGAAGGGAATACAGTAGCCACTAGTCCTGCTGCAACAGTAGAGACAAATACTCAACCTTCAACAGTTGAAAATAGTCCTTCTCCAGAATCAGCACCTCAGAAGGTGGAGACTCTAGATAAGAAAGAATTAACAGATTTAATCAAAGAAATTGATGGCAAGTTTGCTAAAGGAATCTATGCTACTAAGACAGAAGAAAGCGTTAACAATCTTAGAGCTGTCTTAGAAGAAGCAAGAACTGATCTAAGCACTGCAACAACTAAAACTGAATTAACTGCAGCATATAGAAAGTTAATTACAGCAACATCAAAATTGCAAACAAAATCTGAAAAGAAAAAAGAACAAGCGGTAGATAATACAAGTGACAAAGGAAGCAAAAGCCCAAAAAATGCCAGCGCTGAAAAGCCTTTGGAGTCTAATTCTATTGCAAACTCAGGTTCTAGAGATGAACGTAATGGAAAAGCATTAGATAAAAATAATCCATTCCGTACAGATGCAGCTCCTAGCACGGCAGATGATACATCAGCAACTCAAGTATTTGATAATCCAGTAGAAGGTGCTGATGTAAAAACCCTTTCAAATAAGTTGGAATCATTGCCTGAGACGATTCAGAACAATGAAAAAATTCAGAATATGGATGAACTTGGAAATGCTAAAAATGTAGATAAAGGAAAAGTTGTTGAAATTGATGAATTTGGGGGATGGAATGCTGTTGCTGCAGATGGACAACCAGGAAAATTTGCTATAGCAAGAAAAACTGATAAGGGAGTATTTCCACTTGAGACCGTTAATACAGTATGGAGTGATAGAAGCAAAAGATATACTACTTGGGTACTAGAACAATCTTTTGATAGAACTAGCGACTATATGTTATTTTTATCAAAAGTTAGAACACAGGAAAATCAGCAAGAAGAAACATTTGATGGTTCTAATTATAAATCTTCAGGTGAAGGTCCAAAAATTGCCAAAGGTGTTAAAGGTTTTAATGGAATCCAAAAAACATTTAAAGCTTATTCAAATGAGCATGGTTCAAAATTAACCGTGTCATTTAAGACTGGGTATACTGGAGATATTGATGGCACTAAAGCACAGTATAGGGTCGAAGTAATCATTAATCGTAATGGACAAGAAGAAAAATTATACAATCAAACATTTACACCAGAAGTTTCAAAAACAAATACTGAGATGACGGTAGTGAAGGCAAGTGATGGAACAAATTCTCCTCAAAGTTTCAGTCTAAGTGGGACACCAACACCTACGAAAGAACAATTTGAAGAAAAAATTGCAACTAATAGGCCAACTGGAACAGGAGGAACATTCAAGAGTAGGGAGATTGAAATACCTAAAGGTGTAACTGAATATACAGTTCGAATTAGTTCAGCAGATAATCAACGTTTGGGAATGGGATATCAATCATTGTATAGGCACTATGCACTCCCACTGACAGGTTCAAATTTTTCAATTGAACAAGATACAAAAAATGTTGCGAAGGATTTACTACAGAGAATTTATAATAGATTAATAGAACAAAAATCAGAAGATACTAAGTGGTCTACTCCTGAAACTAAGGGTGCTTATGAAACAAAATTGACCGAGATTAATACTTTACTTAATTCAGGAATAAATACTACAAGTAATTATAAAGAATCTGCTAAGTCACTTATTGAAAAATATAACTCTTTGAACAATAGAGATACAATTGTTGCAGCAGCGAAAGCCGCTTTAGCTCAAGCAGTAGAGGCAGAGAAGAATGAAATCAA
>NZ_CAUQCJ010000010.1:0-54434 GCF_963516515.1 uncultured Streptococcus sp.
TGCTATCAATGAAGCGAAGGATCAAGCAGGAGTGGACGGCGCTCAAACTACAGGAACAACAGCAATTAACGCAGTAAATCCAGTAGGTAAAGAGAAAGCCCTAGAAGCAATCCAAACAGCGTCAGAAACTAAGATTGCCTCAATTGATAAGAACGCTAAATTGTCAGACGATGAAAAAGCCGCAGCGAAAGCAGAAGTAGCGCAAGCCGCCATCGCAGCTGTAAATGCTATCAATGAAGCGAAGGATCAAGCAGGAGTGGACGGCGCTCAAACTACAGGAGTTAAAGCAATTGAAGCAGTAAATCCAGTAGGTACAAGCAGTACGAATAGCGCAGGCAACGGTATTACACCACCAACTGTAGAAGTCCCAGCTTATACAGAACCAGTAGGCACAAGTAGTACAGATGGTGAAGGCAATGTTATTATTCCACCAACTGTAGAAGTCCCAGCTTATACAGAACCAGTAGGTACAAGTAGTACAGATGGTGAAGGCAATGTTATTATTCCACCAACTGTAGAAGTCCCAGGCTATACAGAACCAGTAGGCACAAGCAGTACAGCTGGTGACGGCAACGTAGTTACGCCATCAACAGCAGAAGTCCCAGCCTATACAGGTAGTGTGAATGGTATTTCAGAAGAAATGCCAGCTCAGCCACATAAGGACAGCAGTGCTAATGAAATGTCAGATGGAATTCCAGTATCTGAAACTACAATAAATAAAGATCGACAACTTCCAAATACTGGTACAGCAGACTCTACAGTAGCTATGGTAGCAGCTGCAGCAAGTGCAGTACTTGGACTTGCTCTTGCAGGCCGTCGTCGTAAAGAAGACGAATAAGCATAATTTATATATGAGTTAATCTAATCTTTTAGTAAAATTTGTATTTGATTTTATAGCTTATATAGAATTTCTTAAAAAATCTCCTAGTAGTCCATTGATTGCTAGGAGATTTTGGTTCTTTGGCAATTATATAAGGTATAGAAACTGGAATAGTAGGACATGACTTCTGAAGCATTGTTAGAAATTAATACTCTTCGAAAATCTCTTCAAACCACGTCAGCGTCGCCTTACCGTACTCAAGTACAGCTTACGGCTAGCTTCCTAGTTTGCTTTTTGATTTTCATTGAGTATAATTTGACTTTCCTAATCTCTTAGTTCACATTTTATTTCAATATACTATAATTCCCCAATCAATTTGCTTATATTTTATTTCAATTTACTATACTTTTCTTCTATAATTAAAATACGATTATTAATTTTTACGAATAATATAGAAAAGGAGGGAAATCATGTTTGTTGCGAGAGATGCTAGGGGACAGTTGGTAAATGTGTTAGAGGATAAGCTTGAGAAGCAGGCATACACCTGTCCAGCTTGTGGAGGTCAGCTCCGTTTGCGTCAAGGACCAAGTGTCCGAACCCATTTTGCCCACAAATCCCTAAAAGACTGTGATTACTCCTTTGAAAATGAAAGCCCAGAACACCTAGCCAATAAGGAATCTCTCTATCACTGGTTGAAAAAAGAGGCAGAGGTACAATTAGAGTACCCGCTTCCAGATCTTAAACAGATTGCAGATGTATTTGTAAATGGCAATCTAGCTCTAGAGGTTCAGTGTAGTCCCTTGCCTCAAAAAGTCCTTAAAGAGCGCAGTGAGGGCTATCGTAGTCAGGGTTACCAAGTACTGTGGTTGCTGGGTCAAAAACTGTGGCTCAAGGAACGTTTGACTCGTCTGCAACAAGGTTTTCTTTATTTCAGTCAAAATATGGGCTTTTATGTTTGGGAAGTAGACAAGGAAAAACAAGTTTTAAGACTCAAATACCTGATTCACCAAGACCTCCGTGGTAAACTCCATTATCAAATCAAGGAATTTCCCTATGGTCAAGATAGTCTACTGGATATATTCCGTTTTCCCTATAAGAAACAAAAAATATCTCATTTTACAGTCTCTCAGGACAAGGACATCTGTCGCTATATTCAGCAACAACTGTTTTATCAAAATCCCTTTTGGATGAAAGAACAAGCAGAAGCCTATCAAAAGGGAGAAAATCTCCTGACTTATGGCTTGAAAGAATGGTATCCACAAATTCGACCACTAGTAGGTGAGTTTTGTCAAATTGAGAAGGACTTAACCAGCTATTATCAGTATTTTCAAATCTATTACCAAGAAAATCCTCAAAATGATTGGCAAAAGCTTTATCCACCAGCCTTTTATCAGCAATATTTCTTGAAAAATATGGTAGAATAGAAAGGATGGAGGAATCTAATGGTATTACAAAGAAATGAAATAAATGAAAAAGATACATGGGATCTATCAACGATCTACCCAACTGACCAGGCTTGGGAAGAAGCCTTAAAAGAGTTAACAGAACAATTGGAGACAGTAGCCCAGTATGAAGGCCATCTCTTGGATAGTGCGGATAGCCTACTCGAAATCACTGAATTTTCTCTTGAAATGGAACGTCAGATGGAGAAGCTTTACGTTTATGCTCATATGAAAAATGACCAAGACACACGTGAAGCCAAGTATCAAGAGTACTACGCCAAGGCAATGACTCTCTACAGCCAGCTAGACCAAGCCTTTTCATTCTATGAACCTGAATTTATGGAAATTAGTGAAAAGCAGTATGCTGACTTTTTAGAGACTCAACCAAAGTTGCAGGTTTATCAACACTATTTTGACAAGCTTTTACAAGGTAAGGCTCATGTTCTTTCACAACGTGAAGAAGAATTATTAGCTGGAGCTGGAGAAATCTTTGGTTCGGCGAGTGAAACCTTTGCTATTTTAGATAATGCAGATATCGTCTTTCCATTTGTTAAAGACGAAGATGGTAACGAAGTACAATTATCACATGGCGTTTATATGCGTTTAATGGAATCTAAAAATCGTGAGGTGCGTCGTGGTGCCTATCAAGCCCTTTATGCGACTTATGAACAATTCCAACATACTTATGCTAAAACCTTGCAAACAAATGTTAAGGTTCAAAACTATCGTGCCAAAGTTCGCAACTACAAGAGTGCTCGTCATGCAGCTCTCGCAGTAAATTTTGTTCCAGAGAGTGTTTATGACAATTTGGTAGCAGCAGTTCGCAAGCATTTGCCACTCTTGCATCGTTACCTTGAGCTTCGTTCAAAAATCTTGGGAATTTCAGACCTCAAGATGTACGATGTCTACACACCGCTTTCATCTGTTGAATACAGTTTTACCTACCAAGAAGCCTTGAAAAAGGCAGAAGAGGCCTTGGCAGTCTTGGGTGAAGATTATTTGAGCCGTGTTAAACGGGCCTTTAGCGAGCGTTGGATTGATGTTTATGAAAATCAAGGCAAGCGTTCAGGTGCCTACTCTGGTGGTTCTTACGATACCAATGCCTTTATGCTTCTAAACTGGCAGGACAATCTAGACAATCTCTTTACCTTAGTCCATGAAACTGGTCACAGTATGCATTCAAGCTATACTCGCGAAACGCAGCCTTATGTTTATGGAGATTACTCTATCTTCTTGGCAGAGATTGCATCAACTACCAATGAAAATATCTTGACGGAGAAATTATTGGAAGAAGTGGAAGACGACGTAACGCGCTTTGCTATTCTCAATAACTTCTTAGACGGTTTCCGTGGAACAGTTTTCCGCCAAACTCAATTTGCTGAGTTTGAACACGCCATTCACCAAGCGGACCAAAATGGTGAAGTTTTGACAAGCGATTTCTTAAATAAACTCTACGCAGACTTGAACCAAGAGTATTATGGATTGAGCAAGGAAGACAATCCTGAAATCCAATACGAGTGGGCACGCATTCCACACTTCTACTATAACTACTATGTATACCAATATTCAACAGGCTTTGCAGCAGCCTCAGCCTTGGCTGAAAAAATTGTTCATGGTAGTCAAGAAGACCGTGACCGTTATATCGATTACCTTAAGGCTGGTAAATCTGACTACCCACTTAATGTCATGAGAAAAGCTGGTGTTGATATGGAGAAGGAAGACTATCTCAACGATGCTTTTGCAGTCTTCGAACGTCGTTTAAATGAGTTTGAAGCCCTTGTTGAAAAATTGGGATTGGCATAAGATGGTTGAATCGTATAGTAAAAACGCCAACCATAACATGCGTCGTCCTGTTGTCAAGGAAGAAATTGTGGACTTGATGCGCCAGCGCCAAAAGCAAGTCACAGGTTCTTTGAAAGAATTGGAAAACTTTGCTCGTAAGGAAAATATTCCCATCATCCCCCATGAAACGGTTGCTTATTTCCGTTTTCTCATGGAAACCATGCAGCCTAAAAATATTCTGGAAATTGGTACGGCTATCGGTTTTTCAGCTCTCTTGATGGCGGAACATGTGCCAAATGCCAAGATTACAACCATTGATCGCAATCCAGAGATGATTGGATTTGCCAAGGAAAATTTCGCCCAGTTTGACAGTCGCAAGCAAATCACTCTCCTAGAGGGAGAGGCGGTAGATGTCTTATCAACCCTGACAGAGTCCTATGATTTCGTCTTTATGGATTCTGCTAAGTCTAAATACATCGTCTTTTTGCCAGAAATCCTCAAACACTTGGAAGTTGGTGGTGTGGTTGTCTTGGATGATATTTTCCAAGGTGGTGATGTTGTCAAGGATATTATGGAAGTCCGTCGTGGCCAGCGAACTATTTATCGAGGCCTTCAAAGACTGTTTGACGCAACCTTAGATAATCCAGGACTCACCGCAACATTAGTCCCTCTGGGGGACGGCATTCTCATGCTTCGTAAAAATGTAGCAGATGTTCAATTGCCTGACAGCGAATGATTTTCAGAAAAATTTAAGAAAATATAGTAAAATAGATAGGGTAACACTTATCTCAAAGGAGTAGACATGAAGAAAAAACTATTGGCAGGTGCCATTACACTATTATCAGTAGCAACTTTAGCAGCTTGTTCGAAAGGTTCAGAAGGGGCAGACCTTATCAGCATGAAAGGGGATGTCATCACAGAACATCAATTTTATGAGCAAGTGAAAAGCAATCCTTCAGCTCAACAAGTGTTGTTGAACTTGACCATCCAAAAAGTATTTGAGAAACAATATGGCTCAGAAGTAGATGACAAAGAAGTCAACGATACTATTGCCGAAGAAGAAAAACAATATGGTGAAAACTACCAACGTGTCTTGTCACAAGCAGGAATGACTCTTGAAACACGTAAAGCTCAAATTCGTACAAGTAAATTAGTTGAGTTGGCAGTTAAAAAAGCAGCAGAAGCTGAATTGACAGATGATGCTTACAAGAAGACCTTTGATGAGTACACTCCAGATGTGACTGCTCAAATCATTCGTCTTGATAATGAGGATAAAGCGAAAGAAATTCTTGAAAAAGCCAAGGCAAGTGGCGCAGATTTCGCTCAATTAGTCAAAGATAACTCAACTGATGAGAAAACCAAAGCGAATGGTGGAGAAATCACCTTTGATTCTGCTTCAACAGAAGTACCAGAACAAGTTAAAAAAGCTGCTTTTGCTTTAGATGTAAATGGTGTTTCTGATGTGATTAAAGCCACTGGCACACAAGCCTATAGTAGCCAATATTACATTGTAAAACTCACTAAGAAAACAGAAAAATCATCTAATATCGATGATTATAAAGAAAAATTAAAAACTGTTATCTTAACTCAAAAACAGAACGATGCAACATTTGTTCAAAGCATTATCGGAAAAGAATTGCAAGCAGCTAATATCAAGGTCAAAGACCAAGCCTTCCAAAATATCTTTACCCAATATATCGGTGGTGGAGATTCAAGCTCAAGTAGTTCATCAAAAGAATAAAACAGAAAAGAGCCAAGTGCTCTTTTTCTTATGAGAAAATCTTCTATCTTAAGGATAAGAGTTTTTTTCTTTCGGAAAAAATGGTATAATAGCAATCAAAACTAGAAAATAAACGGAATTTGGGAATAATTTCTTTTGTTCTCATTAGATTGGTGATACTATGAAGATTAGTAAGAGGCACCTATTAAACTATTCTATCCTAGTTCCATATTTGCTTTTATCTATTTTGGGCTTGGTTGTAGTCTATTCTACAACCAGTGCCATTCTTATCGAAGAAGGTAAAAGTGCCCTGCAATTAGTTCGAAGTCAGGGAATGTTTTGGGTGTTTAGTTTAATATTGATTGCCTTGATATATAAGCTGAAACTGAATTTTTTAAGAAAAGAACGACTTTTATTTATTGTTATGTTTGTTGAGCTAATTCTATTAGCTCTGGCTCGTATAATTGGTACGCCGGTTAATGGAGCCTATGGTTGGATATCAGTAGGACCTTTGACCATTCAGCCAGCTGAGTATTTGAAGATTATTATCGTCTGGTACTTGGCTCAACGCTTTTCAAAACAACAGGATGAAATTGCTGTTTATGATTTCCAAGTTTTAACTCAAAATCAATGGATTCCTCGTGCTTTTAATGATTGGCGCTTTGTCCTCTTGGTCATGATAGGAAGTCTGGCTATTTTCCCAGATTTGGGGAATGCTACTATCCTAGCTTTGGTTGCCTTGATTATGTATACACTTAGTGGGATTGCTCATCGCTGGTTTGTAGCCTTTATCGGTCTTTTGTTTGGAGTTTCCGCCCTTTCCTTAACAGCTATTGATATGATAGGGGTTGATAAGTTTTTAAAAGTTCCAGTATTTGGATATGTGGCTAAGCGTTTCAGTGCCTACTTTAATCCCTTTGCTGATTTGGCAGGAGCTGGTCACCAACTCGCAAATTCCTATTTTGCCATGGTCAATGGTGGCTGGTTTGGTCTAGGTTTAGGAAACTCAATCGAAAAACGTGGCTATCTACCAGAAGCCCATACAGACTTTGTATTTTCAATTGTCATTGAAGAATTTGGCTTTGTGGGAGCCAGCTTGATTTTGGCCCTTGTCTTTTTCCTTATTCTGCGAATTATTCTGGTGGGAATTCGTGCTAAGAATCCCTTTAATTCCATGATGGCGATTGGGGTTGGGGGGATGATGTTGGTCCAGGTCTTTGTCAATATCGGTGGAATTTCTGGTATTATTCCTTCGACAGGAGTAACCTTCCCTTTCTTATCGCAAGGAGGGAATAGTCTTCTGGTCTTGTCTGTAGCCATCGCCTTTGTCTTAAATATTGATGCAAGTGAAAAACGTGCTCAATTGTATGAGGAGTTAGAAGCTCACTCCTCAAACTATATGTAGAGCTGAGAGTGGAAAGGATTACCTATGTCTCTTCAAAAATTAGAAAACTATAGTAATAAAGCTGTCGTGCAAGAAGAAGTGTTGATTTTAACAGAATTGTTAGAAGATATCACTAAAAACATGCTTGCCCCAGAGACTTTTGAAAAAATCATGCAGTTGAAAGAATTATCAACTCAAGAAGATTATCAAGGCTTGAACCAATTAGTTACTAGTCTGACAAATGATGAAATGGCTTATATTTCACGCTATTTCTCTATCTTGCCCCTTTTGATTAATATTTCAGAAGACGTTGATTTGGCCTATGAAATCAACCACCAAAATAATATCGATCAAGATTATCTTGGTAAGTTATCAGCAACGATTAAAATGGTTGCAGAAAAAGAAAATGCGGTTGAAATTTTAGAACATTTGAATGTTGTTCCTGTTTTGACAGCTCACCCAACACAAGTGCAACGTAAGAGTATGCTGGATTTGACTAACCATATCCATACCCTCTTGCGTAAGTATCGTGATGTGAAATTAGGCTTGATTAATAAGGAAAAATGGCATAATGATCTCCGTCGTTACATTGAGATTATCATGCAGACAGATATGATTCGTGAAAAGAAATTGAAAGTAACCAATGAAATCACGAATGTTATGGAATACTACAATAGTTCATTCCTGAAGGCAGTTCCTCATTTGACTGCTGAGTACAAGCGTCTGGCTAAAAAACACGGTTTGGAGTTGAAACATCCTAAACCAATTACCATGGGAATGTGGATTGGTGGAGACCGTGATGGGAATCCCTTTGTTACAGCAGATACCTTGAAGAAATCTGCTATGACACAGTGTGAAGTCATCATGAACTACTACGATGAAAAGATTTATCAACTTTATCGTGAGTTCTCTCTCTCAACTAGTATTGTCAATGTCAGCAAGCAAGTCAGAGAAATGGCTCGTCAATCTAAGGATAACTCAATTTATCGTGAAAAAGAACTGTATCGTCGCGCTTTGTTTGATATTCAATCAAAAATCCAAGCAACAAAAGCCTATCTTATTGAAGATAAGGAAGTTGGAGCTCGCTATGAAACAGCCAATGACTTTTATAAGGACTTAGTTACTATCCGTGATTCCCTCTTGGAAAATAAGGGTGAAGCACTGATTTCTGGTGATTTTGTTGAGCTGATTCAGGCAGTTGAAATTTTTGGATTCTATTTGGCATCTATTGACATGCGTCAAGATTCTAGTGTTCATGAGGCCTGCGTAGCAGAACTCTTGAAATCAGCAGGAATTCATTCGCGTTATAGCGAACTAAGTGAAGAAGAAAAATGCCAGCTTCTCTTGAAAGAATTAGAAGAAGATCCACGTATTCTTTCTGCCACTCATGTTGAAAAATCAGAGTTACTTGAAAAAGAATTGGCTATCTTTAAGGCTGCTCGTAATTTGAAAGATAAGTTGGGTGATGATGTTATTCGTCAGACTATCATTTCACATGCAACCAGCGTATCAGACATGTTGGAATTGGCTATCTTGCTAAAAGAAGTAGGGTTAGTTGATAAAGAAAGAGCCCGTGTCCAAATCGTTCCTCTCTTTGAAACAATCGAGGACTTGGACCACTCAGAAGAAACCATGAGAGAATACCTTTCTCTTCCTCTTGCTAAGAAATGGATTGCTTCACGTAATAATTACCAAGAAATCATGCTTGGTTACTCTGATAGTAATAAAGATGGTGGTTACTTATCATCATGTTGGACCCTCTACAAGGCTCAACAACAATTGACTGCTATTGGAGATGAATTTGGCGTTAAGGTTACCTTCTTCCACGGCCGTGGTGGGACTGTCGGTCGTGGTGGTGGACCAACCTATGAAGCCATCACCTCTCAACCGCTCAAGTCTATCAAGGATCGTATCCGTTTGACGGAGCAGGGTGAAGTAATTGGCAATAAATACGGTAACAAAGATGCTGCCTATTATAACCTTGAAATGTTGGTTTCAGCAGCTATTAACCGTATGATTACTCAGTGGAAGAGTGATACTAATACCTCAAATCGCTATGAGGCTATTATGGATCAAGTAGTGGACCGTAGTTATGATATTTACCGAGACCTAGTCTTTGGGAATGAACACTTCTATGATTATTTCTTTGAGTCAAGTCCTATTAAGGCCATTTCCAGCTTTAATATCGGTTCTCGTCCAGCTGCTCGTAAGACTATTACAGAAATCGGTGGTTTGCGTGCCATTCCTTGGGTCTTCTCATGGTCACAAAGTCGCGTCATGTTCCCTGGTTGGTATGGTGTCGGATCAAGCTTCAAGGAATTTATCGATAAAAATCCAGAAAATATCGCTATCTTACGAGATATGTACCAAAATTGGCCTTTCTTCCAATCTCTCCTTTCAAATGTAGACATGGTCTTGTCAAAATCTAACATGAATATTGCTTTTGAATATGCTAAGTTATGTGAAGATGATCAAGTGAAAGCTATTTATGATACTATTTTAGACGAATGGCAATTAACGAAAAATGTTATCCTAGAGATTGAAGGGTATGACGAATTATTAGCTGAAAATCCATATCTGAAAGCAAGTTTGGATTACCGTATGCCATACTTTAATATTCTCAACTATATCCAGTTGGAGTTGATTAAACGACAACGTCGAGGAGAATTGTCAAGCGATCAAGAAAAATTAATTCATACAACCATCAACGGAATTGCGACAGGATTGCGTAATTCGGGTTGATACCTATCAAACTTCCTCTTTTCTATAGGGGAAGTTTTTGATATTTCAAAAAAATGCTAAAAGAGTCTTGACAACTAGTTGAAAAATGATATAATTTAACCATTCAGAAAAGTAGTCATACAAACTTTTTAGAGAGTCTGTGGTAGCTGAAAACAGATAAGTGGCGATGATGAAAATTGGGCTGAATGTTATTTAGAATTTGAAATCATAAAAATTCGGTGAGCACACCTTACAGTGCATCTCGTTATTGCGAGACAGAGCGATAGGGAAATTCCCTATAATTGAGGTGGTACCGCGCATCGACGTCCTCACACAAGTTTTTTGTGTGAGGACTTTTTTTGCTGGAGGTTAGTATGGAAAGAAAACGATGGCGTCGCTTGTTTATACTCAATGAAAATCAAAAAGCAAACTAGGAAGCTAGCCGCAGGTTGCTCAAAGCACTGCTTTGAGGTTGTGGATAGAACTGACGAAGTCAGTAACCATAGCTACGGCAAGGTGAAGCTGACGTGGTTTGAAGAGATTTTCGAAGAGTATTAGATAAGTGAAGTATTTTAAAGGAATTAAAAAGGAGAAATAGAATGAAAAATAAACGTTTAATTGGAATTATCGCTGCATTAGCAGTCTTAGTAGCAGGAAGCTTGATTTACTCTTCAATGAATAAACCAGAAGCTAAGAACGAAAAGAAAGTTGCCAAAGTTGGTGTCCTTCAGTTTGTGAGCCATCCATCTCTTGACTTGATTTATAAAGGGATTCAAGATGGACTTGCAGAAGAAGGATATAAAGATGATCAGTTGAAAATCGACTTTATGAACTCAGAAGGTGACCAAAGTAAGGTTGCGACAATGAGTAAACAATTGGTTGCAAATGGCAATGACCTTGTGGTTGGTATTGCAACACCAGCAGCTCAAGGATTGGCTAGTGCAACAAAAGATCTACCTGTTATCATGGCTGCTATTACAGACCCGATCGGTGCGAACTTGGTTAAAGATTTGAAAAAACCAGGTGGCAACATTACAGGAGTGTCTGACCACAATCCAGCTCAACAACAAGTTGAACTCATCAAGGCTCTAACACCAAATGTGAAAACAATCGGAGCTCTTTACTCAAGTAGCGAAGACAATTCAAAAACACAGGTAGAAGAATTTAAGGCTTATGCTGAAAAAGCAGGTTTGACAGTAGAAACATTTGCTGTTCCTTCAACAAATGAAATTGCTTCAACAGTTAACGTTATGACTAGCAAGGTCGATGCTATCTGGGTTCCAATCGACAACACCATTGCATCTGCATTTTCAACAGTTGTATCAAGCAACCAATCAGCTAAAAAGCCAATCTATCCAAGCGCGACTGCCATGGTAGAAGCTGGTGGTTTGGCATCAGTTGTAGTTGACCAACATGACCTTGGTGTGGCAACAGGTAAAATGATTGCGCAAGTCTTGAAAGGTGCAAAACCAGCTGATACTCCAGTCAATGTCTTTTCAACTGGTAAGTCAGTAATTAACAAAAAATTGGCACAAGAATTAGGTATTACGATTCCTGAATCTGTTCTAAAAGAAGCAGGACAAGTGATTGAATAATCTGCAATGGAGGAGTTGGGGACATCTCCTCCAATTTTTTACAATAGAAATCATATAGAAAAGGTTAAGAAACAGATGATATTATCTATTATTTCTCAAGGATTTGTCTGGGCTATTTTAGGTCTGGGGATCTTTATGACATTTAGGATTTTAAACTTTCCAGATATGACGACAGAAGGTTCCTTCCCTCTTGGGGGAGCTGTTGCTGTCACTCTGATAACCAAAGGTGTAAATCCCTTCTTAGCGACACTGCTTGCTGTTGGAGCAGGTTGTTTGGCTGGAATGGCAGCAGGACTTCTTTATACAAAAGGGAAGATTCCAACCTTGCTCTCAGGGATTTTGGTGATGACTTCTTGTCACTCTATCATGCTCTTGATTATGGGACGTGCCAATTTAGGTTTGCTTGGAACCAAGCAAATTCAGGATGTCTTGCCTTTTGATTCAGACTTGAACCAACTCTCGACAGGTCTTATCTTTGTCAGTCTTGTCATTGCTCTCATGCTCTTTTTCTTGGATACCAAACTAGGACAGGCATATATTGCTACAGGTGACAATCCTGATATGGCTAGAAGTTTTGGAATTCATACTGGGCGCATGGAGCTCATGGGCTTGGTCTTATCAAATGGGGTAATTGCCCTTGCAGGAGCTCTCATTGCCCAGCAAGAAGGATATGCCGATGTATCTCGAGGAATCGGGGTTATCGTTGTGGGGCTTGCAAGTTTGATTATTGGAGAAGTTATCTTCAAGAGTTTGAGCTTGGCAGAGCGTTTGGTTACAATCGTTGTAGGTTCTATTGCCTATCAATTCTTAGTGTGGGCAGTTATCGCGCTTGGATTTAACACAAGCTACCTTCGTTTGTACAGTGCCGTGATTTTGGCAGTCTGCCTCATGATTCCTACATTTAAGCAAACAATCTTGAAAGGAGCCAAATTAAGCAAATGACAGCAATTGTAGAATTAAAAAATGCAACCAAAGTCGTTAAAAATGGCTTTGATGAAGAAAAGATTATTTTAAATGATGTTTCCTTAGAAATTTTTGAACAGGATTTTATCACGATATTAGGTGGAAATGGTGCTGGTAAATCAACTCTCTTTAACACCATTGCAGGCACCTTGTCCTTAACCAGTGGAACAATCCGTATTTTGGGTGAAGATGTTACCAAGTTTTCACCAGAGAAACGAGCTAAGTATTTGTCACGTGTTTTCCAAGATCCAAAGATGGGGACAGCTCCTCGTATGACAGTAGCTGAAAATCTTTTAATTGCCAAGTTTCGTGGTGAAAAGCGTGGATTGTTACCAAGACGTCTGGCTAGCTTTAAGGATGAATTTCAGGCGACCATTGAAAAAGTAGGAAATGGTCTTGAGAAACACTTGAATACACCGATTGAGTTCTTATCAGGTGGACAAAGACAGGCCTTGAGTCTCTTGATGGCAACCTTGAAGCGACCTGAATTACTCTTGCTAGATGAGCATACTGCAGCCCTTGATCCAAAGACAAGTGTCGCACTCATGGAGTTGACAGATGAATTTGTCAAGAAAGATCAGCTGACAGCCCTTATGATTACTCATCATATGGAAGATGCTCTCAAATATGGTAATCGTCTGATTGTCATGAAGGAAGGTCGTATAATTCAAGACCTCAATAATGAAGAAAAATCTAAGATGAAAATCTCAGACTACTATCAATTATTTGAATAGATGAACTTTATTTTCATTAAAAAATAGAGAAGAAAAACTTAGAAGAATTAAAGTGTTTCTGAGTTTTTTAACTTTCTTTTCTATCTAGAAAAATAAGGCAAAGAGAATTACGGAAAGCGTATGAAATGGTTTACTTTTTTTCTGAAATAAAGTATACTATATAAAGTAAACTATGATAACATGGAGGTATTGTGTATGGTTGACAAAAAAGTCATTGAAGAAATCAAAAACAATGCCAACATTGTGGAAGTCATAGGAGATGTGATTTCTTTACAAAAGGCAGGACGGAACTATCTAGGGCTCTGTCCTTTTCATGGTGAAAAAACACCTTCTTTCAACGTTGTAGAGGACAAGCAGTTTTACCACTGTTTTGGCTGTGGTCGCTCAGGTGATGTCTTTAAGTTCATCGAGGAGTACCAAGGTGTTCCCTTTATGGAGGCTGTCCAAATCTTAGGTCAGCGTGTTGGGATAGAGGTTGAAAAACCGCTTTATAGTGAACAGAAACCAGCCTCGCCTCACCAAGCTCTTTATGATATGCATGAAGATGCTGCCAAATTTTATCATGCTATTCTCATGACAACGACTATGGGGGAAGAGGCCAGAAACTACCTTTATCAGCGTGGTTTGACAGATGAAGTGCTCAAACATTTTCGGATTGGTTTGGCACCTCCAGAACGAAACTATCTCTATCAACGTTTGTCTGCTCAGTATCGTGATGAGGATTTTCTAGATTCAGGACTGTTTTATCTCTCTGATGCCAATCAATTTGTAGACACCTTTCACAATCGCATTATGTTTCCCCTTACAAATGATCAGGGAAAGGTCATTGCCTTCTCAGGTCGTATCTGGCAGAAAACGGATTCACAAACTTCTAAGTATAAAAATAGCAGATCGACTGCAATTTTTAACAAAAGTTACGAATTATATCATATGGATAGGGCAAAAAAATCTTCTGGTAAAGCCAGTGAGATTTACCTCATGGAAGGGTTCATGGATGTCATTGCAGCCTATCGGGCTGGAATCGAAAATGCTGTGGCATCTATGGGAACAGCCTTGAGTCGTGAGCATGTTGAGCATCTGAAAAGGTTAACCAAGAAGTTGGTTCTTGTTTACGATGGCGATAAGGCTGGGCAAGCTGCGACATTGAAAGCCCTGGATGAAATTGGCGATATGCCTGTGCAAATCGTCAGCATGCCTGATAACTTGGATCCAGATGAGTATCTACAAAAAAATGGTCCAGAAGATTTGGCCTATCTATTAACGAAAACTCGTATTAGTCCGATTGAGTTTTACATTCACCAGTACAAGCCTGAAAATAGTGAAAATTTGCAGGCTCAGATTGAGTTTATTGAAAAAATAGCTCCCTTGATTGTTCAAGAAAAGTCCATCACTGCTCAAAACAGCTATATTCATATTTTAGCTGACAGTCTGGCGTCCTTTGATTATGCCCAGATTGAGCAGATTGTTAATGAGAGTCGACAGGCACAAAGACAGAATCGCATGGAAGGGATTTCCAGACCGACGCCAATCACCATGCCTGTCACCAAGCAGTTATCGGCTATTATGAGGGCAGAATCCCATCTACTTTATCGAATGATGGAATCCCCTCTTGTTTTGAATGATTACCGTTTGAGAGAAGATTTTGCATTTGACACACCTGAATTTCAGGTCTTATATGACTTGCTTGGTCAGTATGGCAATCTTCCTCCAGAAGTTCTAGCAGAACAGACAGAGGAAGTTGAAAGAGCTTGGTACCAAGTCTTAGCTCAGGATTTGCCTGCTGAGATGTCACCGCAGGAACTTAGTGAAGTAGAGATGACTCGAAACAAGGCTCTCTTGAATCAGGACAATATGAGAATCAAAAAGAAGGTGCAGGAAGCTAGCCATGTAGGAGATACCGACACAGCCCTAGAAGAATTGGAACGTTTAATTTCCCAAAAGAGAAGAATGGAGTAATAATGGCAACAAAACAAAAAGAAGTAACAACATTTGACGTACAAGTAGCAGAATTTATCCGTAATCATAAGCAAAAAGGGACAGCAGCAGACGATGAAATTAATGCTAGTCTAGTAATTCCTTTTACCTTGGATGCTGATGGGATAGAAGATCTTTTGCAACGGATTCAGGATGCAGGGATTTCAATCACAGATAACGAAGGAAATCCAAGTGCGCGTGTTCTTAGTGCAGAAGAAGAGCCAGAACTCAGCGACGAGGACTTGATTGGTTCAACTTCGGCTAAGGTCAACGACCCTGTCCGTATGTACTTGAAAGAAATTGGTGTCGTTCCCCTCTTGACCAATGAAGAGGAAAAAGAATTGGCACTAGCAGTTGAAGCTGGCGATATCGAAGCTAAACAACGTCTTGCGGAAGCCAACCTTCGTTTGGTTGTTTCCATCGCCAAACGCTATGTCGGCCGTGGTATGCAGTTCCTTGACTTGATTCAAGAAGGAAACATGGGCTTGATGAAGGCAGTTGACAAGTTTGACTATTCTAAAGGATTCAAATTCTCAACTTACGCAACTTGGTGGATTCGTCAGGCCATCACTCGTGCTATTGCGGATCAAGCTCGTACCATCCGTATCCCAGTCCACATGGTTGAAACTATTAATAAATTGGTTCGTGAACAACGTAATCTCCTTCAAGAATTGGGACAAGATCCAACGCCAGAACAAATTGCTGAACGTATGGATATGACCCCTGATAAGGTGCGTGAAATCTTGAAGATTGCCCAAGAACCAGTATCGCTTGAAACACCAATCGGTGAAGAGGATGATAGCCATCTTGGGGACTTTATCGAAGATGAAGTGATTGAAAATCCAGTGGACTATACAACTCGTATCGTCTTGCGTGAGCAGTTGGATGAGGTCTTGGATACTCTTACAGACCGTGAAGAAAATGTTTTGCGTCTGCGTTTTGGGCTAGATGATGGTAAAATGCGTACCCTTGAAGATGTGGGTAAAGTCTTTAACGTGACTCGTGAGCGTATCCGTCAGATTGAAGCTAAAGCTTTGAGAAAACTACGCCAACCAAGTCGCAGCAAACCGCTTCGTGATTTTATTGAAGACTAAGAGTGAGGATAAATATGGCTTATACAGAAGAACAAATCGAAACTATCAAAACACGAATTTTATCAGCCTTGGAAGAAGTCATCGACCCTGAGTTGGGGATTGATATTGTCAATCTTGGGTTGATTTATGAGATTCGTTTTGACGGCGACACAGGACAAACAGAGATTGATATGACTTTGACAACTATGGGTTGTCCCCTAGCGGACCTTTTGACGGACCAGATTTATGATGCCATGACAGAGGTTCCAGAAGTAACTGATACTGAGGTTAAATTAGTCTGGTATCCAGCCTGGACCGTTGAAAAAATGAGTCGCTATGCACGCATTGCCCTAGGCATTAAGTAATACTCTTCGAAAATCAAATTCAAACCACGTCAGCTTCACCTTGCCGTAGCTATGGTTACTGACTTCGTCAGTTCTATCCACAACCTCAAAGCAGTGCTTTGAGCAGCCTGCGGCTAGCTTCCTAGTTTGCTCTTTGATTTTCATTGAGTATAAACATATAAAAGCATGTGAGAGACCAATGGAAAAGATAGGAAATTTCCCCTCTTTTCCTCTAGTCTCTCCTTTCTTTTGCTGATTTTATTCAAAGAAAATGATATAATAGTAGTTATGGAAAAAAAGAAATTACGCATCAATATGTTGAGTTCAAGTGAGAAAGTAGCAGGACAAGGAGTTTCAGGTGCCTACCGTGAATTAGTTCGTCTTCTTCACCGTGATGCCAAGGACCAATTGATTGTTACAGAAAATCTTCCAATCGAGGCAGATGTGACTCACTTTCATACAATTGATTTCCCCTATTATTTATCAACATTCCAAAAGAAACGCTCAGGTAGGAAAATTGGCTATGTGCATTTCTTACCTGATACACTTGAGGGGAGTTTGAAAATTCCATTTTTCTTAAAGGGAATTGTGAAACGCTATGTATTTTCTTTTTACAACCGGATGGAGCATTTGGTGGTGGTCAATCCTATGTTTATAGAGGATTTGGTCGCAGCTGGTATTCCACGTGAAAAAGTGACCTATATTCCTAACTTTGTCAACAAGGAAAAATGGCATCCTCTTCCACAAGAAGAGGTAGCGAGACTGCGAACAGAACTTGGCGTTAGTGACAATCAGTTTATCGTAGTAGGTGCTGGTCAAGTCCAGAAACGCAAAGGGATTGATGATTTT
Source organism: uncultured Streptococcus sp. (assembly GCF_963516515.1). Taxonomy (GTDB): domain Bacteria; phylum Bacillota; class Bacilli; order Lactobacillales; family Streptococcaceae; genus Streptococcus. The sequence goes on from NZ_CAUQCJ010000010.1 coordinate 17,402, forward strand.
ATCTGTCTGGCTGAGGAATTGCCTCAGATTACCTTTATCTGGGCGGGTGGTTTCTCTTTTGGTGGTATGACAGATGGTTATGAACGCTACAAGAAAATGATGGATAATCCTCCAGAAAATTTGATTTTTCCAGGTATCGTATCACCAGAGCGAATGCGTGAGTTGTATGCCCTAGCGGATCTTTTCTTGTTGCCTAGTTATAATGAGCTCTTCCCTATGACTATTTTAGAGGCTGCCAGTTGTGAAGCTCCGATTATGTTACGTGATTTGGATCTCTATAAGGTTATTTTGGAGGGAAATTATCGGGGGACAGCAGATAGAGAAGAGATGAAAGAGGCTATTTTAGAATATCAAGCAAATCCTGTTGCCTTAAAAGATCTCAAAGACAAAGCTAAGAATATTTCTAGAGAGTATTCTGAAGAGCATCTGTTACAAATTTGGTTGGACTTTTATGAGAAACAAGCCGCTTTAGGGAGAAAGTAAAAAGTGAGGTAATCTATGCGAATTGGTTTATTTACAGATACCTATTTTCCTCAGGTTTCAGGTGTTGCGACCAGTATTCGAACCCTGAAAACAGAACTTGAAAAGCAGGGGCATGTTGTTTTTATCTTTACGACGACGGATAAGGATGTCAATCGCTATGAAGATTGGCAAATTATACGCATTCCAAGTGTTCCCTTTTTTGCTTTTAAAGATCGCCGCTTTGCCTATCGAGGCTTTAGCAAGGCGCTTGAAATTGCTAAACAGTATCAGCTAGATATTATTCATACTCAGACAGAATTTTCTCTTGGTCTGTTGGGGATTTGGATTGCGCGTGAACTGAAAATTCCAGTCATTCATACCTATCACACCCAGTACGAAGACTATGTGCATTATATTGCCAAGGGGATGTTGATTCGTCCGAGTATGGTCAAGTATCTGGTCAGAGGTTTCCTTCATGACGTGGATGGGGTTATTTGCCCGAGTGAGATTGTTCGGGACTTGCTATCTGACTATAAAGTCAAGGTTGAAAAGCGAGTCATTCCAACTGGGATTGAATTAGCCAAATTTGAACGTCCAGAAATAAAGCAAGAAAATCTAAAAGAACTACGTAGTAAACTAGGGATTCAAGATGATGAAAAGATGCTGCTTAGTCTTTCCAGAATTTCCTATGAAAAAAATATTCAAGCAGTACTAGCAGCCTTTGCAGAAGTTCTGAGAGAGGAAGACAAGGTGAAACTGGTAGTTGCTGGGGATGGGCCTTATCTGGATGACCTCAAAGAGCAAGCCCAGAAACTAGAGATTCAAGATTCAGTCATCTTTACAGGCATGATTGCTCCTAGTGAGACAGCTCTTTATTATAAGGCAGCAGATTTCTTCATCTCGGCATCGACAAGTGAAACGCAAGGTTTGACTTATTTAGAAAGCTTAGCTAGTGGAACGCCTGTAATTGCTCACGGAAATCCTTATCTGGACAATCTCATCAATGACAAGATGTTCGGAACCTTGTATTATGGAGAGAATGATTTGGCTGGAGCTATCTTAGAAGCCCTGATTGCAACACCAGATATGAATGAGCATGTCTTATCAGAAAAATTGTATGAGATTTCAGCGGAGAACTTTGGAAAACGAGTGCATGAATTTTATTTGGATGCCATTATTTCAAATAATTTCGAGAAAGATTTGGCCAAAGATGATACGGTCAGTCAGCGTATCTTTAAGACAGTTTTGTATCTTCCACAACAGGTGGTTGCTGTGCCCGTAAAAGGCTCTAGACGAATGCTGAAGGCATCAAAAACACAGTTAATCAGCATCAGAGATTATTGGAAAGACCGTGAAGAATAGAAAGAGGAACAGCTATGAAAAAACAATTAATGAGAAGTGGTCATGATAAAAAGATTGCAGGTGTTTGTGCTGGAGTGGCTAATTATTTTGATATGGATCCCACTATTGTTCGTGTAATATGGGGTGTTCTTGCTTTTGGTTATGGAGCTGGAATTGTAGCCTATATCATTTTATGGATTATTGCACCAGTAGCAACTGACTATTGAAAACTAGCTGAATTCATGCTAAGATAATAGAAAATAGAATGTAACGAAGGAGAAAAAAATGGCATTTGGAGATAATGGAAATCGTAAAAAAACTATGTTTGAGAAAATAACCTTGTTTATCGTGATTATCATGCTAGTAGCAAGTTTATTGGGAATTTTTGCAACTGCAATTGGTGCCCTCAGTAATCTATAAAATAGATTCAAGAAAATTTTGTGACTGGGATTTCCCAGCCCTTTTTTAAAGTGAGAAGAAAAAATGAGTATGTTTTTAGATACAGCCAAGATCAAGGTCAAGGCTGGTAATGGTGGTGATGGCATGGTTGCCTTTCGCCGTGAAAAATATGTCCCTAATGGCGGTCCTTGGGGCGGTGATGGTGGTCGTGGAGGAAATGTAGTCTTCGTTGTAGACGAAGGTTTGCGTACTTTGATGGATTTCCGCTACAATCGTCATTTCAAGGCTGATTCTGGTGAAAAAGGGATGACCAAAGGGATGCATGGTCGTGGTGCTGATGACCTTAGAGTTCGAGTGCCACAAGGTACGACTGTTCGTGATGCAGAGACTGGCAAGGTTTTGACAGATTTGATAGAACACGGGCAAGAATTTATCGTTGCTCACGGTGGACGTGGTGGACGTGGGAATATCCGCTTTGCGACACCAAAAAATCCTGCACCTGAAATCTCTGAAAATGGTGAGCCAGGTCAGGAACGTGAGTTGCAATTGGAACTAAAAATCTTGGCAGATGTCGGCTTAGTGGGCTTCCCATCTGTTGGGAAATCAACACTTTTAAGTGTAATTACCTCAGCTAAACCAAAAATCGGTGCCTATCATTTTACGACTATTGTGCCAAATCTAGGTATGGTTCGTACCCAATCAGGTGAATCTTTTGCAGTAGCTGACTTGCCAGGTTTGATTGAAGGTGCTAGTCAGGGAGTTGGTTTGGGAACCCAGTTCCTCCGCCACATCGAGCGTACACGTGTTATCCTCCATATCATTGATATGTCAGCTAGTGAAGGACGTGATCCATATGAGGACTACCTAGCAATCAATAAAGAGCTGGAGTCTTACAATCTTCGCCTCATGGAGCGTCCACAGATTATCGTCGCCAATAAGATGGATATGCCTGAAAGTCAAGAAAATCTTGAAGAATTTAAGAAAAAATTGGCTGAAAACTACGATGAATTTGAAGAGTTACCAGCAATCTTCCCAATTTCTGGTTTGACCAAGCAAGGTCTGGCAACGCTCTTGGATGCTACAGCTGAATTGTTAGACAAGACACCAGAATTCTTACTCTACGACGAGTCAGATATGGAAGAAGAAGCTTACTACGGTTTTGACGAGGAAGAAAAAGCCTTTGAAATTAGTCGTGATGACGATGCGACATGGGTACTTTCTGGTGAAAAACTCATGAAACTCTTTAATATGACCAACTTTGATCGTGACGAATCAGTCATGAAATTTGCCCGTCAATTACGTGGTATGGGGGTTGATGAAGCCCTACGTGCGCGTGGTGCTAAAGATGGGGATTTGGTCCGTATTGGTAAATTTGAGTTTGAATTTGTAGACTAGGAGACTGATATGGGAGATAAACCGATATCTTTCCGAGATGCGGATGGCAATTTTGTTTCCGCCGCAGATGTTTGGAATGAAAAGAAATTGGAAGAACTATTTAATCGTCTCAATCCAAATCGTGCCTTGAGATTGGCACGAACTAAAAAAGAAAAACCATCTCAGTAAAATAGATAAAAAGATTCCGTGCCATAATCAGGACACGGAATTTTATTTTATTCTTCAAAGAAAAATGGTGGAGCGAATTTTTTCAGTTCTTCAAAGCATCTTTGGGCAGCTTCTACATCTTCACAGATGACCAGACAGACATCATCGCCACAGAGGGTAGCGATAGCGTCAGGGAAGCTCAAAGCATCAATGATAGAACCAAAGGATTGAGCAAGTCCAGGAAGGGTTTTTAGTAGGACTTGGTGTTGAACTGGGCGCATCAAGACAAGGGCGTCTTCCATGTAGAGTTCGAGACGTTTTTCCCATTTTGAGATAGAACCAGTATTGAGCACGTAGTAAGAATTATCTTCTTCACGTATTTTTGAGAGATTCATTGTTTTGATATCACGGGAAAGAGTTGCCTGGGTAACTTGAATGTCGTTATCGGCAAGAAGAGCTTGTAACTCAGCTTGAGTATGAATCTTGTTTTTGCTTACAAGTGCTCGTATGAGTTGGTGGCGGTGTTCAGATTTATTCATAAAAATTTACTCCTTGTACAAAGTACAGAAAGCGTGGACTGATCGAAATCGTCAGTCGAGTGGTAAGCGGTATTGTCACGTATAATGATTTCAAAGTCAGTAGTATAAAGAACTAGATGGAGAGCATCTCCCTCTTTTAACTTGTCACTCGTTGGGTGCAGATGAATTGGCTGTCTATCCCTTCATCTGCATTGATATTCTTTAATGACAGTAAATCATTCAATTTTGGTAGCATTTTGTCACGGCTTCTTGTGAATATACGCTAAACGGCAATTCACAGAGATTGTCCAACATGTGGTGTGGTAGCGTGTAGTATAGAGGGTCACACATGTTGGTTAAGGGTGTTGGTATCTTCTGTTCAAAATCCAGTAGTTGGGCTGATAAAAGCTCTTATTTGGACTGGAGTTGATACCGAGTTGTAGTTTTGTTCGACTGTTCAAGTGGAAGCTTTTAATTTTAGGAAGGTCAATGGGTCTTTGAGTGACCTTATCCTTGGAATTCTTCCATATTGAAAGTTTGATAGCCTATACCTTTTGGCAAGGTAGGATAAGTGTAGACTGTTCAAGATCAACAGTCAGATGGTAAGCGGTATTGTCACGAATTGTGATTTCAAAGTCAGTAGTATAGAGGACTAAACGGAGAGTATCTCCTTCTGTTAACTTGTAAATAGTTGGTTGCAGTTCAAACTGGATATCCATCCATTCATCTGCATTGATATTCTCAACTATTAGTAAGTCATTTCTATTCTGTAAATTGAGGTAGCCCTTGGTTACGACTCGTTGAGCCTCTGGTCTAAATGGCAGTTCACAGAGATTTTCCAGCATATGATAGCGACCGTTGTCAATGGTTCTAGCACTTAAAACAGCTGGATAAGGTTGTAGGTATTTCTTTTGTCCATGTTCCAGTAGTTGGGCTGATAAGAGCCCCTTGTTTGTACTGGATTTGATACGAAGATTGAGCTGAGCGCGACCGTTCAAGTGGAGATCTTTGGTCACAGGAAGGTCAATAGTAATTTGATTGGCTTTCCCTTGATAGAGTTCCGTATTGAAGGTCTGGTATGTCTTACTATAACGTTCAAAATCCTTATCTGAATACTGATTTTGAATAACCTGCTCTTCTTGACCAAGTGAGAAAATTTCTGAGCTTTCTTGATTCCCAAAGTCAGAAAGAGTCTGCCAAGTCTGAGGAGTAGTATTATCCTGCCAGATGACAGTAGGAAGTTGATAATCCGTTTCCTGTCCCAGTAATTTCTTAGTCAATAAGGCGTTCATGGACTCACGGAAGTCAATGGACTGCCAGTTGTTCATATAAACATGGGCACCATTATGGAAAAAGAGATGCTTATTGATGCGAGATGGAAGAGCATGGAACATCTGGTAAACATGAAGTGGTTTGACATTCCAATCCTGAGAACCATGAGTAAAGACAACCTCTGCCTTTACTTTATGGGCATTGAGCAGATAATTGCGGTCATGCCAAAACTGATTGTAGTCGCCAGTCTTGCGATCCAGTTGTTCTTTTACTTTTTCTAAGTCAGCTTGGTGAGTCTCATTACCACGGATATAGTCACCAGCTAAGAGATTACGAGAGTAGGTTAACTCAGCAAGCGAGTCAAAATCCTCTCCAGGATAACCACCTGGGCTAGTCACCAGACCGTTTTCACGGTAGTAGTTGTACCAAGATGAAATGCCAGCCTCGGCAATGATTACTTCTAAACCATCTACACCAGTAGTGGCAAGGCCGTTTGACATGGTACCTAGATAGGAAAGTCCTGTTGTGGCTACTTTTCCGTTTGACCAATCAGCCTTGACTTGACGCTGGCGCGTGTGGTCAGTAAAGGCACGGCAACGGCCGTTAAGCCAATCGATAACATTTTTATAGGCCTCGATTTGCTGGTAGTCTCCGTTAGTCATGAAACCAGTAGAGTCTTTGGTACCAACACCTGAAACATATAGATTAGCAAACCCTCGTGGAAGGAAGTAGTCGTTGAGACTATAGCTAGCGTTGATGTGCGTCAGCTTTTCCTCAGCTTCTGACACTAGATCAGCTTGACCTTGAGGTTTGACGAGATTTAGTTGAGGTTCTTCTAGCTCAATCTTGTGAGCAGGCTTCACTTCAAGCTCGCCCTCCATCTTGTAGAGAGCCTTGTCACTAGCCTTGTCATTTGTTCCCTGATGATAGGGACTGGCTGTCATGATAGCAGGGATTTGTCCATCAAAACGAGGACGAATAATGCTAACCTTGACTAGGTCTGGAAGCCCTTTTTGGTCAGTATCCACACGAGACTCAACGTAAACGACTTCACGAATGGCATCATGGCTGGAAAAAGTAGCCAAGCTCTTACCGTTAAAGTAGTGGTAGTCATTATCCTCAGGGATAAGACCGTCGCTTACCAGTTGATCAATCAGGATATTTCCTTTTTTGGTTCGAGTATTGAGCAACTGATAGAGATTTTCAATCAAGTCACCGTATACAATAGGAAATCCAGTTTCCTTACGAAAAGCTTCACTGTCTTCGAAGTCAACTAAATAAGAAAAGCCTAAAAGTTGAAAAGCAACAGTATAAAAAATATCTGCAGTTAAATTCTTGTCTGACTGAAAAAATTTCAGTAAGTCAGTTTCTTTATCAACTGCTAAACTAGATAGAGGATAGGTGATATCCTTATAATTAAAAAAGAAACGAATAAGAAACGCTTCAAACATTTTTTTATTTGTAATGTTGACTGGTAAATCAAATCCATACTTTTTTAAATCACATAAAATAGTATCTCTTGGAAGTGATAAATAGCTGAATTGATTAAAGCGCATAAAACCTCCTTGTAAAATAATAATTAAGATTATTATATCAAAAAAAAGGGAGAAAGGGAATCATTAAGTGAGAAAGAAATTAATTCAATAATAATGAATATCGTTTATATGAAAAACAAGTATTACTCTATAGCTCAAAACAAGTTATTATAACAACTTAGGTGATTGAATGTATCTTTCTATTTTAAAAGATATATTCACTTCTTGGGATAAAAAGTTTAAAAAACATTACAGGAGTATTTTATACTTTAAATATATTTTTACTTTTTCATTTTAAACACCGTATTTAAAGTATAAACTATGGATAAGAGTCAATGATTTTGTCTTTCTATTTTGGAAAATGGTATAATATAGTGAGAAGAATAGAGGAGAAGTGTAAATTGATCGCACAACTAGATACAAAAACAGTCTATAGTTTTATGGAGAGCGTCATTTCGATCGACAAGTATGTGAGAGCAGCTAAAGAATTCGGCTACACTCATTTGGCTATGATGGATATTGACAATCTTTATGGGGCTTTCGACTTTCTAAAGGTTACAAAAAAATACGGCATTCATCCTTTATTAGGGCTTGAAACGACTGTGTTTGTAGATAATCAGGAAGTGAATCTGCGCTGTTTAGCTCTATCTAGTGTGGGCTATCAGCAGTTGATGAAACTCTCAACAGCCAAGATGCAGGGGGAGAAAGATTGGTCAGTTTTATCTCAGTATTTAGAAGATATTGCGGTAATTGTGCCTTATTTTGATGGACTTGAGTCGTTAAATCTAGGCTGTGCTTATTATATTGGAGTTTATCCAGAAACACTGGCAAGCGAATTTCATCATCCTATTTTGCCACTATATCGGGTCAATGCCTTTGAAAGCAGGGACAGGGAAGTCCTGCAAGTCTTAACAGCGATTAAAGAAAATCTACCGCTTAGAGAAGTTCCCTTGCGTTCACGACAAGATGTGCTTTTATCAGCAAGTTCTTTAGAGAAATTATTCCAAGAACGTTTTTCGCAAGCCTTGGACAATTTAGAAAAACTTATTTCAGGTATTTCTTATGACTTGGATACTAGTCTGAAACTGCCTCGCTTTAATCCAGCTAGACCAGCAGTAGAAGAGTTGAGAGAACGTGCTGAACTGGGGCTAGCTCAGAAGGGGTTGACTAGTAAAGAATATCAAAATCGTCTAGACCAAGAATTGGCTGTTATTCATGATATGGGCTTTGATGATTATTTCTTGGTTGTTTGGGATTTGTTGCGTTTTGGACGTTCGAATGGCTATTATATGGGCATGGGACGGGGTTCCGCAGTTGGTAGCTTGGTTTCCTATGCTTTAGACATTACAGGGATTGACCCAGTAGAGAAAAATTTGATTTTTGAACGTTTCCTCAATCGTGAACGCTATACCATGCCTGATATTGATATTGATATCCCAGATATTTATCGTCCAGATTTTATCAGATATGTTGGCAATAAATATGGCAGTAAGCATGCGGCTCAGATCGTTACTTTTTCTACCTTTGGGGCTAAGCAAGCTTTACGTGATGTTTTGAAGCGTTTTGGTGTGCCAGAGTATGAATTGTCTGCAATTACTAAGAAAATCAGTTTTCGTGATAATCTCAAGTCAGCCTATGAGGGCAATCTCCAGTTTCGTCAGCAAATCAATAGTAAGTTAGAATACCAAAAAGCTTTTGAAATTGCTTGCAAGATAGAGGGCTATCCAAGACAAACCTCTGTCCATGCGGCTGGTGTTGTGATCAGTGACCAAGATTTGACCAACTACATCCCTCTGAAGCATGGTGACGAAATCCCACTGACTCAGTACGATGCTCATGGAGTTGAAGCTAGCGGGCTTTTGAAGATGGATTTTCTGGGGCTACGAAATTTGACCTTTGTCCAGAAAATGCAAGAGTTGCTTGCTGAAACAGAAGGGATTCATCTGAAAATTGAAGAAATCGATTTGGAAGACAAAGAAACGCTGGCTCTTTTTGCTTCTGGTAATACAAAAGGTATCTTTCAATTTGAGCAACCTGGTGCTATTCGCCTGCTAAAGCGTGTGCAGCCAGTCTGTTTTGAAGATGTCGTAGCGACTACTTCCCTAAATCGACCAGGTGCTAGTGATTATATCAATAATTTTGTGGCAAGAAAGCATGGTCAGGAAGAAGTGACGGTTCTGGATCCAGTGCTGGAGGATATTTTGGCTCCAACTTACGGAATTATGCTCTATCAGGAGCAGGTTATGCAGGTTGCCCAGCGTTTTGCTGGATTTAGTCTTGGAAAAGCCGATATTTTGCGTCGGGCTATGGGGAAAAAGGATGCCTCTGCTATGCATGAGATGAGGGCTTCCTTTATTCAGGGAGCATTAAAAGCAGGTCATACTGCGGAAAAGGCAGAGCAGGTCTTTGATGTCATGGAGAAGTTTGCAGGTTATGGTTTTAACAGGTCACACGCCTATGCTTACTCAGCCTTGGCCTTCCAGTTGGCCTATTTCAAAACGCATTATCCAGCCATCTTTTATCAGGTCATGTTAAATTCTTCCAACAGTGATTACTTAACAGATGCCCTTGAAGCAGGCTTTGAAGTAGCGCCTCTGTCAATCAATACTATTCCTTATCACGATAAAATTGCAAACAAGTCCATCTATCTAGGTCTGAAATCGATTAAGGGAGTCAGCAAGGATTTGGCGCTTTGGATTATTGAACATAGACCCTATTCTAACATTGAAGATTTTATAGCTAAATTACCTGAGAATTATCTGAAACTTCCTCTGCTAGAACCTTTGGTAAAAGTTGGTCTTTTCGATTCATTTGAAAAAAATCGTCAAAAAGTATTCAATAATTTATCTAATTTATTTGAATTTGTAAAAGAGTTAGGAAGTTTGTTTGGAGATACTATTTATAGTTGGCAGGAATCGGAAGATTGGACAGAACAAGAAAAATTCTATATGGAACAAGAGTTTTTAGGGGTAGGAGTCAGTAAACATCCCTTACAAGCTATTGCCAGCAAGTCTATTTATCCGATTACACCCATTGGAAATTTGTCAGAAAATAGTCACTCTATTATCTTGGTAGAAATTCAAAAAATTAAAACTATTCGCACCAAAAAGGGTGAAAATATGGCTTTCTTACAGGTCGATGATAGTAAGAAAAAACTGGATGTTACCCTCTTTTCAGATTTATATCGACAGGCTGGGCAGGAAGTAAGAGAAGGAGCCTTCTACTATATCAGAGGGAAAATCCAGTCCCGTGATGGCCGTCTGCAAATGATTGCACAAGAAATAAGAGAAGCAGTGGCTGAACGCTTTTGGATTCAAGTGAAAAATCATGAATCGGATCAAGAAATTTCGCGTATTTTAGAGCAATATAAAGGCCCAATTCCAGTCATCATCAGGTATGAAGAGGAACAGAAAACCATTGTATCTCCTCATCATTTTGTAGCTAAATCTGATGAATTAGAAGCTCAATTAGATGGAATGGTTATGAAAACGATTTATCGCTAAAATTACGGAAAATAGAAGAATTTTCCAATTAAATGTGGTATAATCAGTAAGAATGTTAAAAGAAAAAGGAGCATAAACCAAATGAAACGTATTGCTGTTTTAACTAGTGGTGGAGACGCCCCTGGTATGAATGCTGCCATCCGCGCAGTTGTTCGTCAAGCAATTTCAGAAGGAATGGAAGTTTTTGGTATCTATGATGGATATGCTGGTATGGTTGCTGGTGAAATTCATCCCCTAGATGCAGCTTCAGTAGGAGACATCATTTCTCGTGGTGGTACTTTCCTTCACTCAGCTCGCTACCCAGAGTTCGCTCAACTTGAAGGGCAACTTAAAGGGATTGAGCAATTGAAAAAACACGGGATTGAAGGTGTAGTTGTTATCGGTGGTGACGGATCTTACCACGGCGCTATGCGTTTGACTGAACATGGCTTCCCAGCTATCGGTCTTCCAGGTACAATCGATAACGATATCGTTGGTACTGACTTCACAATCGGTTTTGATACTGCGGTAACTACTGCTATGGACGCTATCGATAAGATTCGTGATACATCATCAAGTCACCGTCGTACTTTTGTTATCGAAGTTATGGGACGTAACGCAGGTGATATCGCTCTTTGGGCAGGTATTGCAACTGGTGCTGATGAAATCATCATTCCTGAAGAAGGCTTCAAGATTGAAGATATCGTAGAAAGCATTAAATGTGGTTATGAGTGTGGTAAAAAACACAATATCATCGTCTTGGCTGAAGGTGTGATGTCAGCGGCTGAATTTGGTCAAAAACTGAAAGAAGCTGGAGATACAAGCGACCTTCGTGTGACAGAACTTGGACATATTCAACGTGGTGGTTCTCCAACTGCGCGTGACCGTGTTTTGGCATCACGTATGGGTGCTCATGCTGTTAAACTTCTTAAAGAAGGTATCGGTGGTGTTGCGGTTGGTATCCGTAATGAAAAAATGGTTGAAAACCCAATTCTTGGAACTGCAGAAGAAGGAGCATTGTTTAGCCTGACTGCAGATGGTAAGATTGTGGTTAACAACCCACACAAGGCTGACCTTGAGCTATCTAGCTTGAATAAGAGCTTGTCATAATTTATAATTTAGTTAATAAGACCAAAGAGGTCATATATATAAAGGAGTCACAAAAATCATGAACAAACGTGTAAAAATCGTTGCAACTTTAGGTCCTGCGGTAGAGATCCGTGGTGGTAAAAAATTTGGTGATGACGGATACTGGAGTGGAAAACTGGATGTTGAAGCTTCTGCTAAAAACATTGCTAAATTGATTGAAGCTGGTGCTAATACATTCCGTTTCAACTTCTCACACGGTGACCACCAAGAACAAGGTGACCGTATGGCAACTGTTAAACTTGCTGAAAAACTTGCAGGTAAAAAAGTTGGTTTCCTTCTTGATACAAAAGGACCAGAAATCCGTACAGAATTGTTTGAAGGAGATGCAAAAGAGTACTCTTACACAACTGGTGAAAAAATCCGTGTTGCAACTAAACAAGGAATTAAATCAACTCGTGATGTGATTGCATTGAACGTTGCTGGTGCTCTTGATATCTATGATGATGTTGAAGTTGGTCGTCAAGTTTTGGTTGACGATGGTAAACTTGGTCTTCGTGTTGTTGCTAAAGATGATGCAACTCGTGAATTTGAAGTTGAAGTTGAAAATGACGGTGTAATCGCAAAACAAAAAGGTGTTAATATCCCTAACACTAAAATTCCTTTCCCAGCTCTTGCTGAACGTGATAACGATGATATCCGCTTTGGTCTTGAACAAGGTATCAACTTCATCGCGATTTCATTCGTACGTACTGCAAAAGACGTCAACGAAGTTCGTGCAATCTGTGAAGAAACTGGAAACGGACACGTTCAATTGTTCGCTAAAATCGAAAACCAACAAGGTATCGACAACTTGGATGAAATCATCGAAGCTGCTGATGGTATCATGATCGCTCGTGGTGACATGGGTATCGAAGTACCATTCGAAATGGTTCCAGTTTACCAAAAAATGATCATCAAGAAAGTCAATGCTGCAGGTAAAGTTGTTATCACTGCAACAAACATGCTTGAAACAATGACTGAAAAACCACGTGCAACTCGTTCAGAAGTATCAGACGTATTTAACGCTGTTATCGACGGAACTGACGCAACAATGCTTTCAGGTGAGTCTGCAAATGGTAAATACCCACTTGAGTCAGTAACTACAATGGCTACAATCGACAAGAACGCTCAAACTCTTCTTAACGAATACGGCCGTTTGAACTCAGATTCATTTGAACGTAACTCTAAGACAGAAGTAATGGCTTCAGCTGTTAAAGATGCTACTAACTCAATGGACATTAAATTGGTTGTAACTCTTACTAAGACTGGTCACACTGCACGTTTGATCTCTAAATACCGTCCAAATGCTGACATCTTGGCATTGACATTTGACGAATTGACAGAACGTGGATTGATGTTGAACTGGGGTGTTATCCCAATGTTGACAGATGCTCCATCATCAACTGACGATATGTTTGAAATTGCTGAACGTAAAGCAGTTGAAGCAGGTCTTGTACAATCTGGTGACGATATCGTTATCGTAGCTGGTGTACCAGTTGGAGAAGCTGTTCGTACAAACACAATGCGTATCCGCACAGTACGTTAATAAAAATGAAAAAAGCCTATCATATCAAGCATTCTAGCCTGTATGATGGGCTCTTTTTTTGTCTAGGGGGCAAATGGGGCAAAATTTTTACTTGCGATTTAGAATGAAATGAAATAAGAAATGACCAAAACGATTAGGAATCTTAATTAATTTCTAGGAGTATTTTTAGCAATCATAGCGTACTATTCCAGATTCAATATGTTATAAAATGAAGCTATAAAAAAACTGAATTTCAGCAGAAAATGAAATGAATCCTTCTACAATAAAACGCATATTATCAAGGTTTTCTATGCCTGATAATATGCGTTTTCAGATTTTAAAGCCTTTTTGGCTAGTCTATAAAACTATTTAAATTAGTTTTTTGAAGCTGCCTGGAATTCAGGATTTTTCCATGCTTCGTCAATGATAGCTTGCAATTCTTTTGCAGATGCTTGCATTTTTTGAGTTTCTGCGTCGTTCAATGGGATGTTTACTGGACGAACGATACCGTGTGCACCAACGATAGCTGGTTGACCGATAAAGACGTTCTCAACACCATATTGACCTTCTTGGAATACAGAAAGTGGAAGTACTGCATTTTCGTCATCAAGGATTGCTTTTGTGATACGAGCAAGGGCTACAGCGATACCGTAGTATGTTGCCCCTTTTTTGTTAATGATTGAGTAAGCGGCGTCACGAACAGAAATGAAGAGTTCTACAAGGTCAGCTTCATCTAAGTCACGGTTTGCTTGCAACCATTGTTCCAATTTAACACCGGCAACGTTAGCATGTGACCAAACAGCAAATTCTGAGTCACCGTGCTCACCCATGATGTAGGCATGGACTGAACGAGCATCAACACCGATTTTTTCAGCAAGCGCTTGACGGAAACGAGCTGAGTCAAGAGAAGTACCAGAACCGATAACGCGTTCTTTAGGGAATCCAGAGAATTTCCAAGTTGAATAAGTCAAGACATCTACTGGGTTAGCAGCAACAAGGAAGATACCATTGAAACCTGAAGCAACGACTTGTTCAACGATTGATTTGTTGATAGCAAGGTTTTTACCTACAAGGTCAAGACGAGTTTCACCTGGTTTTTGAGGAGCACCAGCAGTGATAACAACAAGGTCAGCGTCCGCACAGTCTTCGTACTTAGCAGCGTAGATTTTCTTTGGTGAAGTAAATGCAAGCGCGTGGCTAAGGTCTTCAGCATCACCAACTGCTTTTTCAAACAATTGAGGAATTTCAATAATACCAAGTTCTTGTGCGATTCCTTGAGTAACAAGGGCAAATGCGTAAGATGAACCTACAGCACCATCACCGACAAGGATAACTTTTTTGTGTTGTTTAGTTGAAGTCATTATTCTAAACATCTCCTTAATTTTATTCAGGGTTTTCCCCAGTTATTTCAATTCTATCACTTTTAAAATGCTTTGTCACGGATATGCCTTGCAGTTCTTGATGTAAACGTTTTAGTGGTTCTAGATACCTGAAATATGGCAGACATTGTGGTATAATATATTTAATTACTAATTGTGAAATGAGGCATTTATTAATGCAGGATAGAAATTTAGTGAATGTCAATCTGACAAAGGAGATGAAGACGAGCTTTATCGACTACGCCATGAGTGTTATCGTAGCGCGGGCTCTTCCTGATGTTCGAGATGGCTTGAAACCCGTTCACCGTCGGATTCTCTATGGAATGAATGAATTGGGTGTTACTCCAGACAAACCTCATAAAAAATCTGCTCGTATTACAGGGGACGTCATGGGTAAATACCACCCACACGGAGATTCCTCTATCTATGAAGCCATGGTTCGTATGGCTCAATGGTGGAGCTACCGTTACATGCTTGTAGATGGGCATGGAAACTTTGGTTCCATGGATGGAGACGGTGCTGCGGCACAACGTTATACCGAGGCACGCATGAGCAAGATTGCTCTGGAAATGCTTCGTGATATCAATAAAAATACGGTTGATTTCGTTGATAACTATGATGCCAATGAACGTGAACCCTTAGTCTTGCCAGCACGCTTTCCAAACCTGTTGGTTAATGGAGCTACTGGTATTGCCGTTGGGATGGCAACCAATATTCCGCCTCACAACTTGGGTGAAACCATTGATGCTGTGAAGTTGGTCATGGACAATCCTGAAGTGACTACTAAGGATTTGATGGAAGTTCTACCTGGGCCAGATTTTCCAACTGGTGCCCTTGTTATGGGGAAATCAGGTATCCATAAGGCTTACGAAACAGGTAAAGGTTCGATTGTTCTTCGTTCTCGTACTGAAATCGAAGAAACTAAGACTGGCCGTGAGCGCATCGTAGTAACTGAATTTCCTTATATGGTCAATAAAACCAAGGTGCATGAGCATATTGTTCGTTTGGTTCAAGAAAAACGCATTGAGGGAATCACAGCAGTCCGTGATGAATCAAACCGTGAAGGGGTTCGATTTGTTATCGAAGTTAAGCGCGATGCCTCAGCCAATGTAATCCTCAATAACCTCTTCAAGATGACCCAGATGCAAACCAACTTTGGTTTCAATATGTTGGCTATCCAAAATGGTGTACCGAAGATTTTGTCTCTTCGTCAGATTTTGGATGCTTATATCGTGCACCAAAAAGAAGTGGTTGTTCGTCGTACTCGTTTTGATAAGGAAAAAGCAGAAGCGCGTGCTCACATCTTAGAAGGTCTCTTAATTGCACTAGATCATATCGACGAAGTGATTCGTATCATCCGTGCTAGTGAAACGGATGCGGAAGCACAAGCTGAGTTGATGAGTAAGTTCAAGCTTTCTGAACGTCAAAGTCAGGCTATCCTAGATATGCGCCTTCGTCGTTTGACAGGTTTGGAACGCGATAAGATTCAGTCTGAGTATGATGACCTCTTGGCTTTGATTGCCGATTTAGCAGATATTCTTGCTAAACCAGAACGTGTTTCTCAAATCATTAAAGATGAATTAGACGAAGTCAAGCGTAAGTTTGGCGACCAACGTCGTACTGAATTGATGGTTGGGGAAGTATTGAGTCTTGAAGATGAGGACTTGATTGAAGAATCGGATGTCTTAATCACTCTTTCTAACAAAGGCTACATTAAACGCCTAGACCAGGGTGAATTTACTGCTCAAAAACGTGGAGGTCGCGGTGTTCAAGGGACAGGTGTTAAGGATGACGATTTTGTTCGTGAATTAGTGTCAACTAGCACCCATGATCACCTACTCTTCTTTACAAATAAAGGACGTGTCTATCGCCTGAAAGGCTATGAAATTCCTGAATATGGTCGTACCGCTAAGGGATTGCCAATTGTCAATCTTTTGAAATTGGATGAAGGCGAAAGTATTCAGACTATCATCAATGTTGAATCTGAACGCAGTGATGAAGCCTATCTCTTCTTCACAACCCGTCATGGTATCGTGAAGAGAACCAGCGTTAAGGAATTTGCTAATATTCGTCAGAATGGGCTTAAAGCATTGAACCTCAAAGATGAAGATGAGTTGATTAATGTACTGCTGACAGAAGAAGATACGGATATTATCATTGGTACTAAGTTTGGCTATGCAGTGCGCTTTAATCAATCAGCAGTTCGTGGAATGAGTCGTATCGCTACGGGTGTGAAAGGTGTCAATCTTCGTGAAGGAGATACAGTAGTTGGTGCCAGTGTGATTACAGACCAGGACGAGGTTCTTATCATCACAGAAAAAGGCTATGGTAAGCGTACAGTTGCGACCGAATATCCAACAAAAGGTCGTGGTGGGAAAGGGATGAAGACGGCTAATGTAGCTGAGAAAAATGGTCCTCTATCAGGTCTTTTGACCGTTAAAGGCGATGAAGACTTGATGATTATCACTGATACGGGTGTCATGATTCGAACCAACGTTGCCAATATTTCACAAACAGGTCGCTCAACTATGGGAGTTAAAGTGATGCGCCTGGATCAAGATGCCAAAATTGTAACCTTTACTACGGTTGCAGCGGCAGAAAAAGAAGAAGTTGGGACAGAAAACGAAACAGAAGGTGAAGCATAATGTCTCATAAAAAGAATAAAAATAAAACAAATCGTAAAAATTTACTAATCAATGTCTTGGCAGGATTTTTAATCATCTTGTCAGTGGCTTTGATTTTCAATTCAAAAATTCGTGATATCTTCATGGTTTGGAATACTAACAAGTATCAAGTCAGTCAGGTATCAAAAGAAAAATTGGAAGAAAATCAAGATACAGAAGGTAATTTTGATTTTGACTCAGTAAAAGCCATTTCGTCAGAAGCTGTCTTGTCCTCACAATGGAATTCGCAAAAATTGCCAGTTATTGGTGGAATTGCTATTCCTGAAGTAGAAATTAACTTGCCAATTTTTAAAGGCCTCGATAATGTTAATCTCTTCTATGGAGCTGGTACAATGAAGCGTGATCAAGTGATGGGGAAAGGAAACTATTCACTTGCGAGTCATCACATTTTTACAGCAGAAAATGCTAGTCAGATGCTATTTTCTCCCTTATCACGTGCTAAAAATGGGATGAAAATTTATCTAACAGATAAGGATAAGGTTTATACCTATATTATTCATGAGGTCAAGCATGTAACTCCAGACCGTGTTGATGAGATTGATGACCGTAGTGGTGTTGATGAAATCACACTTGTAACATGTGTGGACTATGATGCGACAGAGCGAATTATTGTAAAAGGTGATTTGAAAGATACAAAAGACTATTCACAAACACCTGAAGAAGTCCTAACAGCCTTCAACCAACCATATAAGCAACGTTATTAATTTTTAAAGAATCAGTAAACATTTAGTTTTACTGATTCTTTTTATGGCTTTATAAGCAAACTATGTAATGCTAATACTCAATGAAAATCAAAGAGCAAATTAGCCGCAGGTTGCTCAAAACACTGTTTTGAGGTTGCAAATAGAGCTGACGTGGTTTGAAGAAATTTTCGAAGAGTATAAATCAATACAAATGTTATATAGTATATTGAAACAAGATGTGAATAAATTGATTAGGAGAGTTAAATTAATTTCTAGAAATGTTTTAGCAACCATAGTGTACTATTCTAGCTTCAATACACTATAAATTTAAGAAAATGATTACCTATTAAAACATTTTATGTTATAATGATAAATATAAAAAATAAGGAGATGTTTATGAGTTCTTCAGAGTTTATTTCGAAGATAGATTATTATTGTAATAAGAAAGAAAGTCTTTTCAATCAAAGTAAGTTCAAATATGCTATTCGTTCTATGTTTGCAGGTGCTTTTTTAACTTTTAGTACAGCTGCTGGAGCTATTGGTGCGGATTTATTAAATAGTATTATTCCAAGTAGTGGGTATTTCCTTTTTCCATTTGTTTTCGCTTGGGGGCTGGCTTATATTGTCTTTCTAAATGCGGAATTGATAACTTCCAATATGATGTATTTAACAGCTGGAGTGTTCTTGAAAAAAATTGATTGGAAAAAGGCAGTAATTATTTTACTATACTGTACTTTGTTTAATCTCATTGGTGCCCTGGTAGCTGGATGGGCCTTTGCTAACTCATCAGCATTTTCTCATCTGACCCATGATAGTTTCCTTCCTAAGCTTGTAGCCAAGAAGTTGGCGCGTCCAAGTGAGTTAGTCCTGCTTGAGGGGATTCTTGCCAATGTATTTGTAAATATTGCCATTCTTTCGTCTATATTAGTCAAAGATGGTGCTGCCAAACTATGGATCATTTTATCAGCTATTTCAATGTTTGTCTTCTTGTCCAATGAGCACATCGCTGCCAATTTTGCTTCCTTCAGTATTATGAAATTCAGCATGATTGCTGATCAAGTACCTCACTTTGGTCTTGCAAATATACTTAGACATTGGGGAGTTACCTTCATTGCCAACTTTATAGGTGGAGGACTTCTGATCGGTTTACCATATGCCTTTCTCAATAAGAATGAAGATACATATGTTGATTAAGAAGAATCAGAGTAGGGGTGCGGAGAAGTCATTTTTTTCTATTTAGTAATAAATATATTAAATAGAATAAAAGTTATTCCATGCAACCTCAATATCCTGATAATTGAAAATTCTAAAAGCTTGTTATTAAAACAATGTAAACGATTGCTGGATTTATAAATTTATTAAAAATGCAATTAGGAAAGGCTTTTCATTATATCTGTTTTATGTTATAATTATCACAAATAAAAGTTTTAGGAGTTTATTATGGTTTCTTCAGAATTTATCTCAAAGATTGAATTTGCTTGCAAGAAGAAAGAAAGTCTTTATAGCCAAAGCAAATTTAAGTATGCGATTCGTTCTATGTTCGCAGGTGCATTTTTAACCTTCAGTACAGCTGCTGGTGCAGTTGGGGCTGACTTGATTAATAAAATTGCACCAGGTAGTGGACGATTCCTCTTCCCATTTGTCTTTGCTTGGGGATTGGCCTACATTGTTTTCTTGAATGCCGAGTTGGTAACATCAAACATGATGTTCTTGACTGCTGGTAGTTTCTTGAAAAAAATCTCTTGGAGAAAAACAGCTGAGATTTTACTTTACTGTACCTTGTTTAACCTTATCGGGGCTTTGATAGCAGGTTGGGGCTTTGCTCATTCGGCAGCCTATGCAAATCTGACTCACGATAGTTTCATCTCAGGGGTTGTTGAGATGAAGTTAGGCCGTTCAAATGAATTAATCTTGCTTGAGGCGATTTTGGCAAATATTTTCGTAAATATTGCGATTCTTTCATTTGTTTTGGTCAAAGATGGTGGTGCCAAACTTTGGCTTGTGTTGTCAGCGATTTACATGTTTGTATTCTTAACAAACGAGCACATTGCGGCGAACTTTGCTTCTTTCGCGATTGTGAAATTCAGTGTTGCTGCTGATTCAATTGCTAACTTCGGTGTTGGAAATATGCTTCGCCACTGGGGTGTAACCTTCATCGGAAACTTTATCGGAGGAGGCCTCTTGATGGGTCTTCCATATGCCTTCCTCAATAAAAACGAAGACACTTATGTAGATTAAGAAAATGAGCACGATTGATTCGTGCTTTTTTCGATTTTGTAAGAAGTAATAGTCATTCCTTATATCAAAATATAGAAAACTGATATTTGTAAACTATACCTTAAGGTGCTACAATATCTTTAATGAAACTATATGGAGGTCGCCTTATGACTCGTGATTTTAAATTTGAAACCTTACAATTGCATGCTGGGCAAGTAGTTGATCCAGCAACTAAGTCTCGTGCAGTGCCGATTTATCAGACAACATCCTTTGTTTTTGATGACACGCAGGAAGGTGCCGATTTGTTTGCCTTGAGAAAACCAGGGAACATTTATACTCGTATCACCAACCCTACAACAGCTGCCTTTGAAGAAAGAATTGCTGCCCTTGAAGGTGGTGTCGGAGCTCTTGCAACAGCATCAGGTATGGCAGCAGTGACTTATACGATTTTGGCACTTGCCCATGCTGGTGACCATGTAGTGGCTGCTTCGACTATTTACGGTGGAACCTTCAATCTCTTGAAAGAAACCCTTCCTCGTTATGGTATCACAACAACCTTTGTCGATGTTGATAATTTGGAGGAAGTAGAAGCAGCGATCAAAGACAATACCAAGCTAGTTTTGATTGAAACCTTGGGGAATCCCTTGATAAACATTCCTGACTTGGAAAAATTGGCTGAGATTGCGCATAAACACCAGATTCCACTCGTTTCGGATAATACCTTTGCCACACCATATTTGATTAACGTCTTTTCTCACGGTGTAGATATTGCCATTCACTCTGCGACTAAGTTTATCGGTGGGCATGGTACGACTATTGGAGGAGTGATTGTTGACAGTGGTCGTTTTGACTGGGAGGCTTCAGGGAAATTCCCTCAATTTGTTGAGGAAGATCCAAGTTATCATAACTTGAGCTATACTCGTGATGTGGGTGCGGCAGCCTTTATTATCGCTGTCCGTGCTCAATTGCTTCGTGATACAGGTGCAGCCTTGTCTCCATTTAATGCCTTCCTCTTGCTTCAAGGACTTGAAACCCTCTCACTTCGTGTGGAACGTCATGTACAAAATGCAGAGAAAATTGTTGATTTCCTTATCAACCATCCTAAGGTAGAAAAAGTCAATTATCCAAAACTTGCTGATAGTCCTTATCATGCCTTAGCTGAGAAATACTTGCCAAAAGGTGTCGGTTCAATCTTTACCTTCCATGTCAAAGGTGGGGAGGCAGAAGCACGCAAGGTAATTGATAATTTAGAAATCTTTTCTGACCTAGCAAACGTGGCAGATGCTAAATCGCTTGTTGTTCATCCAGCTACAACCACTCACGGTCAATTGTCAGAAAAAGACCTAGAAGCAGCAGGTGTCACACCAAACCAAATCCGTTTGTCAATCGGTCTTGAAAATGTAGAAGATTTGATTGAAGACTTGCGCTTGGCCTTGGAAAAAATTTAAAGTAAAAGAAGATAAACAGTGGGTTTCGACTCACTGTTTTTGATTTTCCTTCAGGCATGATATAATGGTTACAGAAGTCTAGAAAGAGGAACGATATGAACGAAATCAAATGCCCCAACTGTGGGGAAGTCTTTACAGTAAATGAAAGTCAGTATGCTGAACTTTTGTCCCAAGTGAGAACAGCAGAGTTTGATAAGGAATTGCACGATCGGATGAAGCAGGAACTGGCCTTGGCTGAGCAAAAGGCCATGAATGAACAACAGTCTAAACTAGCTCAAAAAGACCAAGAAATCGCGCAATTGCAGAGTCAAATCCAAAACTTTGATACAGAAAAAGAATTGGCCAAGAAAGAGGTTGAACAGACAAGCCATCAGGCATTATTGGTTAAGGATAAGGAAGTACAGGCCTTGGAAAACCAATTGGCTACCTTGCGTTTGGAGCATGAAAATCAACTGCAAAAGACTCTTTCTGACTTAGAAAAAGAACGGGATCAGGTTAAAAACCAGCTTCTTTTACAAGAAAAAGAAAACGAGCTTTCTCTTGCTTCAGTTAAGCAAAACTACGAAGCCCAGCTCAAAGCAGCTAGTGAACAGGTCGAGTTCTATAAGAATTTCAAAGCCCAGCAATCTACAAAAGCCATCGGGGAAAGTCTGGAACAGTATGCAGAGAGTGAGTTTAACAAGGTTCGTAGTTTTGCCTTTCCAAATGCTTATTTTGAGAAGGATAACAAGGTTTCTGCGCGTGGGTCTAAGGGGGACTTTATCTTCCGTGAATGTGATGAAAATGGGGTCGAAATTATTTCCATCATGTTTGAGATGAAAAACGAAGCGGATGGAACAGAGAAGAAGCACAAGAATGCAGATTTTTATAAGGAATTGGACAAGGACCGTCGGGAGAAGAACTGTGAGTATGCCGTTTTGGTGACCATGCTTGAGGCCGATAATGACTACTTTAACACGGGGATTGTTGACGTCAGCCACGAGTATGAAAAGATGTATGTGGTCCGTCCTCAGTTCTTTATTCAGTTGATTGGGCTTTTGCGTAATGCGGCGCTTAATTCTCTAAAATATAAGCAGGAGTTGGCCTTGGTTCGCGAACAAAATATTGACATCACTCATTTTGAGGAAGACTTGGATGCCTTTAAACTAGCCTTTGCTAAGAACTATAACTCAGCTTCGACTAACTTTGGCAAAGCTATCGATGAAATTGACAAGGCCATCAAACGCATGGAAGAAGTTAAGAAATTCCTGACAACATCTGAAAACCAACTCCGTCTAGCTAACAACAAATTAGAAGATGTTTCTGTTAAAAAACTAACTCGAAAAAATCCAACCATGAAAGCAAAGTTTGAAGCATTGAAGGGGGAGTGAGAAAGAAAAAATGAACGGTATTATCAACTTAAAAAAAGAAGCGGGGATGACCTCGCATGATGCGGTTTTTAAACTGCGTAAGATTTTGGGAACCAAGAAGATTGGTCATGGTGGGACCTTGGATCCGGATGTAGTGGGTGTTTTGCCCATTGCAGTTGGCAAGGCGACACGCATGGTCGAGTTTATGCAGGACGAGGGTAAGGTCTATGAGGGGGAAATCACTCTAGGTTATTCCACGACGACTGAGGATGCCAGTGGAGAAGTGGTCGCAGAAACACCTGTTTTGTCGCTCTTGGATGAAACCATTGTTGACGAAGCAATTGCGAGTCTGACTGGGCCTATTACCCAGATTCCGCCTATGTACTCAGCTGTTAAGGTTAATGGTCGTAAGCTTTATGAGTATGCGCGTGCTGGTCAGGAAGTGGAGCGTCCAGAACGTCAGGTGACCATTTATCAATTTGATCGAACAAGTCCGATTTCTTATGAGGGTTATCTTGCACGCTTTACTTTTCGTGTGAAATGTAGTAAGGGGACTTATATCCGTACCTTGTCAGTTGACTTGGGAGAGAAGCTTGGTTATGCGGCTCATATGTCACATCTGACACGGACTAGTGCAGCAGGTTTGCAACTGGAGGATGCTCTTACCTTGGAAGAAATTGCTTCAAAAGTGGAGGATGGGCAATTAGACTTTCTCCATCCTTTAGAGATTGGGACAGGGGACCTTATCAAAGTGTTCCTAAGTTCAGAAGAAGCTACAGAAGTGCGCTTTGGTCGTTTTATCGAACTCGAACAAACAGAACAAGAATTAGCTGCCTTTGAAGATGATAAATTGCTAGCCATTCTAGAAAAACGGGACAACCTCTACAAGCCAAGGAAGGTTTTTATCTAATCTAACTGGAGTTTGGGGATGGAATTCTTCCCCTAGACTATCCAAATCAGACTATAAATTTTGCAAAAAATATGATAGAATAGACGACGGATAAAAAAACGGAGGATAGCATGCAAAATAGACCAATCATTATCGGAGTGACAGGTGGTTCTGGTGGTGGTAAGACCAGTGTTTCAAGAGCCATTTTATCGCATTTTCCTGATGAAAAGATTTCCATGATTGAGCATGATTCATACTACAAGGATCAGTCTCACTTGACCTTTGAAGAGCGTGTCAAAACCAACTACGACCATCCTTTTGCCTTTGATACAGACTTGATGATCGAGCAGATTAAGGAATTGTTGGCAGGGCGTCCGGTGGACATCCCGACTTATGACTATACAGAGCATACACGTAGTAGCAAGACTTATCGTCAGGAGCCTCAAGATGTCTTTATCGTTGAGGGGATTTTGGTCTTGGAGGACAAGCGCCTGCGCGATTTGATGGATATCAAAATTTTTGTGGATACGGATGACGATGTGCGCATTATTCGTCGTATCAAGCGTGATATGGAAGAGCGTGGCCGTAGCCTTGATAGCGTTATTGACCAGTATTTAGGTGTGGTCAAGCCCATGTACCACCAGTTTATCGAGCCAACTAAGCGTTATGCTGATATCGTCATTCCTGAGGGAGTCAGCAATACAGTGGCTATCGACCTGTTGACGACCAAGATTGCAAAGATTTTGGAAGAAGCTCGAAACAGCAAATAATCAGATGTGGAGGCCTTGCCTCCTTTTTCTATTTTTCTCTCATAATGGTACATAAATGGAGATTTTTAGGCATATTTTTGGTATAATAATACCCATGAAAGAGCAAGAAAATGAATAGTAGGTGGAGATGGAAAAGTATTTATCGGTAACAACTTTGACCAAGTATCTGAAAATGAAATTCGATAAAGACCCTTATTTGGAACGGGTCTATTTAACTGGTCAAGTTTCCAACTTTCGTAAACGACCTACTCACCAATATTTCTCCCTAAAAGATGACCATGCAGTCATTCAAGCGACCATCTGGTCTGGGATTTATCAGAAATTAGGCTTCGACCTGGAAGAAGGAATGAAGATCAATGTGATTGGGCGTGTACAGGTCTATGAACCGAGCGGTAGCTACTCCATCATCATTGAAAAGGCAGAGCCTGATGGAGTTGGTGCGCTTGCGATTCAGTTTGAACAACTCAAGAAAAAATTGACAGAAGAAGGCCTGTTTCAAGAACGCTTCAAGCAACCTCTGCCCCAATTTTCTAAGAGAATTGGTGTAGTAACCAGTCGCAGTGGAGCCGTTATTCGAGATATTATCACGACCGTCAGCAGGCGATTTCCAGGTGTCGATATTCTTCTCTATCCGACCAAGGTTCAAGGTGATGGAGCGGCAGAAGAAATTGCTTGAAATATTGCGCGTGCTAATCAACGGGACGATTTGGATTTGCTCATTATTGGTCGTGGAGGTGGTTCCATCGAGGATCTCTGGGCCTTTAACGAAGAAATTGTGGTACGAGCTATTTTTGAATCTCGTTTGCCAGTTATTTCTAGTGTGGGGCATGAGACGGATGTGACCTTGGCAGATTTTGTGGCAGATCGCCGCGCTGCGACACCAACGGCTGCTGCTGAATTAGCAACACCTGTGACTAAGTTGGATCTATTAGCTCATTTGCAAAATCAGGAAAAACGGATGGCAACGGCAGTCCGAAATGTCCTATCTAAGAAACAAGAAGCTTTGAAAAAATGCAGTCAGTCTGTTATCTTTAGACAGCCAGAGCGTTTATATGATGGATATTTACAACGTTTGGATCAACTGCAATTGCGTTTAAAACAAAGTTTGCGAACACGGATTTCTGATAACAAACAATTCGTCCAAGCAAGGACGCATCGACTGGTCCAATTATCACCTATTACCAAAATCCAACGCTATCAGGACCGACTTGCACAGTTGGACAAGCTCCTCCGTAGCCAAATGGCACTAGTTTATGATGCCAAGGTTGCTGAAGTCAAGAGACTTTCAGAAGCCCTGCTGATGCTGGATACTAGTAGAATCGTGGCGCGTGGCTATGCAATTGTCAAAAAAGAAGAGTCAGTTATCGATTCGGTTGAGAGTTTGAAGAAAAAAGACCAAGTGACGCTTTTGATGCGAGATGGTCAAGTAGAATTAGAGGTTAAAGATGTCAAAACAAAAGAAATTTGAGGAAAATCTAGCAGAACTGGAGACCATTGTCCAAAGTTTGGAAAATGGTGAAATTGCTCTGGAAGATGCGATTGCTGCCTTTCAAAAGGGTATGGTCTTGTCAAAAGAACTACAAGCGACGCTGGATAAGGCTGAAAAGACCTTGGTCAAGGTCATGCAAGAAGACGGAACAGAAAGTGATTTTGAATGAAGAAGCAAGAAAAATTAGCTCTTGTCGAGTCGGCCTTGGAAGATTTTTATGGAGACCAGCAGTTTGCCTCTAGTTTGCGAGAGTCTGTTCTCTATTCCATTCATGCTGGTGGCAAGCGTATTCGGCCTTTTCTTCTGTTAGAAGTTCTGGAAGCCTTGCAGGTGGCTATTAAACCAGCACATGCACAGGTGGCTGCGGCCTTGGAAATGATTCATACAGGGAGCTTGATTCACGATGATCTTCCTGCTATGGATGATGACGATTATCGTCGGGGACGTTTGACCAATCATAAGAAATTTGGCGAAGCAATGGCCATTTTGGCTGGAGATGCTTTGTTCCTGGATCCTTACGCCATGATAGCGCAGGCAGATTTGCCAAGTCAGATCAAGGTGGACTTGATTGCCAATTTATCTCTTGCATCAGGAAGTTTGGGAATGGTGGCAGGGCAAGTTTTGGATATGGAGGGCGAACACCAGCATTTGTCCTTGGAAGAACTTCAGACCATTCATGCTAATAAGACTGGAAAACTACTAGCCTATCCCTTCCAAGCGGCTGCTATTATAGCTGAATTGGTACCTGAGATTCAGGAAAAACTGAAAACTGTTGGTGAATTGATTGGGCTTGCTTTTCAAGTTCGAGATGACGTACTGGATGTGACAGCTAGTTTTGAGGAAATCGGCAAGACTCCTCAAAAGGATTTGCAGGCAGAAAAGTCAACCTACCCTGCCTTGTTGGGCTTGGAAGAAGCCATTGCCTTTTGTAACCAAACCTTGGATCAAGCAAATGCAAAATTGGAAGAAATTGCCCAGCAGGTTCCCTTTGAAACAGAATCTATTGTAAAAGTAGTAGAAAGTTTGAGAATCAATGGCTAAGGAAAGAGTGGATGTACTAGCTTATAAACAGGGCTTGTTTGAAACGAGAGAGCAGGCCAAGCGCGGTGTCATGGCTGGTCTAGTGGTAGCAGTCCTAAATGGAGAACGTTTTGACAAACCAGGAGAGAAAATCCCAGACGACACCGAGCTAAAACTCAAGGGCGAGAAGCTCAAGTATGTCAGCCGTGGTGGCTTGAAATTGGAGAAGGCCTTGCAGATCTTTGATTTGTCAGTAGAAGGGGCGACAACGATTGATATCGGTGCTTCTACTGGAGGTTTTACTGATGTTATGTTGCAGAATGGTGCTGAGTTGGTCTTTGCAGTCGATGTCGGCACCAATCAGTTGGCTTGGAAATTACGCCAAGATCCGCGGGTTGTCAGTATGGAGCAGTTTAATTTCCGCTATGCTGAAAAGACCGATTTCGAAAAGGAACCGAGCTTTGCCAGTATTGATGTGAGTTTCATTTCCCTCAGTCTTATTTTGCCAGCCTTGCACCGAGTCTTGACAAATCAAGGTCAGGTTGTGGCTCTAGTTAAGCCCCAGTTTGAGGCAGGACGTGAGCAGATTGGAAAAAATGGAATTATTCGAGATGCCAAGGTCCATCAGAATGTCCTTGAATCTGTCACAGCTATGGCAGTAGAGGAAGGTTTTTCAGTCCTTGGTTTGGACTTTTCACCTATCCAAGGTGGACATGGCAATATTGAATTTTTAGCTTATTTGAAAAAAGAAGAGTCAGCAAGCAATCAGGTTCTTGCTGATATTGAAGAAGTAGTAGAGAGGGCGCATAGTCAATTTAAAAATGAATAAAAAAGAGAGACTTGAAAAAATTAGACGATTTGTGACAGATTATCAAATCGGTACGCAGGAAGAAATCGTAGAACATTTGAAAGAGGCAGGTATCACTGCCACTCAGGCAACGGTATCACGAGATATCAAAGAGTTAGGTATTGTCAAAATTCCTTTGAGAGACAACACCTATGTCTATGAATTGCCAAAATCAATCGTAAAAAGTTTGCAATTGGCTGAAGACAATATCGAATCGGCAGAATTGATGGACAAGATGATCAATCTCCAAGTTATTCCAGGAAATACGGCTTTTGTAAAAGCTCAGTTAACCGAGACTTTTGCAGACAAGATTTTCAGCTGTTTGGCTGATGATAGCTCAATTTTAGTCATTGCCAGAAGTGAAAAGCTAGCTGAGGAAATCTTTGAACAAGTAAAAAATTGGTAGGTCTATATGTTACTTGAAATTTCGATAAAAAACTTTGCCATTATTGAGGCTATTTCCCTCAATTTTGAAAAGGGAATGACTGTCCTGACTGGTGAAACGGGTGCAGGGAAGTCGATTATCATTGATGCCATGAATATGATGTTGGGGGCTCGTGCGACGACAGATGTTATTCGTCATAGTGCACCAAAGGCAGAGATTGAGGGACTTTTCTCAGTTGAAAATAGTCGTCTTTTACAGGAAATTTTTGATGAGCAAGGTTTGGAAATGGGTGATGAAATTATCATCCGTCGGGAAATTCTGCAAAATGGTCGGAGTATCAGCCGTGTGAATGGTCAGATGGTCAATCTGTCGGTTTTGCGTGCTATTGGGCAACATTTTGTGGATATCCATGGTCAGCATGACCAAGAGGAGTTAATGCGTCCTCAACTGCACATCCAGATGCTGGATGAATTTGGCGATGCAGCTTTTTGGGACTTGAAAGAAACCTATCAAACGAGTTTTGATGCCTATCGAAAAATGCGCAAGCAGGTTCTGGAAGTCAAGAAAAACCAACAGGAACACAAGACTCGTATTGAGATGTTGGAATTTCAAATGGCAGAGATTGAGGCAGCAAACTTGCAAGCAGGTGAAGACTTGGCTCTTAACCAAGAGCGAGATAAACTCCTCAACCATAAAAATATTGCGGATACACTGACCAATGCCTACAGTATGTTGGACAATGAAGACTTTTCAAGTCTGGCCAATGTTCGTTCGGCCATGAATGACATGGAAAGTGTCGAAGAGTATGACACCGAATACCGTGAAATTTCCAGCTCTCTGTCTGAGACCTACTATGTCTTAGAAGACATTAGCAAACGTCTGGAAGCTATTATTGAGGACCTTGATTTTGACGGCAATCGTCTTATGCAGGTTGAGAATCGTTTGGACCTTCTTCATACCATTACTCGTAAGTATGGTGGGACTGTAGACGATGTCTTGCTTTACTTTGCTAAAATTACAGAAGAATATAATCTCTTGACAGGCAATAACCTTTCGTCTGAGGACATGGAAGCAGAGCTTAAGAAGTTGGAAGTCAACCTTGTTGATTTGGCAGGCCAGCTTGCATCTGCTCGTCATGATTTGGCTCAGCAATTGGAAGCTGAGATTAAACAAGAACTGCAAGACCTTTATATGGAAAAAGCCCAGTTTCAGGTTCGTTTTAGCAAGGGCAAATTTAGCCGTGAGGGCAATGAAACGGTTGAGTTTTACATTTCAACCAACCCTGGCGAAGACTTTAAACCCTTGGTCAAGGTTGCATCTGGTGGGGAATTATCCCGTCTCATGCTAGCCATTAAGTCTGCCTTTTCACGTAAAGAGGGCAAGACAAGTATTGTCTTTGATGAGGTGGATACGGGAGTTTCAGGTCGTGTAGCTCAGGCCATTGCACAGAAGATTCACAAGATTGGCCAGCATGGTCAGGTTCTGGCTATTTCCCATTTGCCACAAGTGATTGCGATTGCGGATTATCAATTCTTTATTGAGAAGATTAGCAATGAGCATTCAACGGTTTCGACTGTTCGTCTCTTGACGGTTGAAGAGCGAGTGGAGGAAGTTGCCAAGATGTTGGCAGGTGATGATGTGACGGAAGCAGCCCTGACGCAAGCCAGAGAATTGTTGAGAAACAAGGAGAAATAAGATGACAGACTATTATGTAATTGGAGATGTTCACGGAAAAGCTGGGATGCTGGAAGACCTTCTCAAAACATGGGATGGTCAGACCCAGTTACTCTTTCTAGGGGATTTGATTGACCGCGGTGAAGATAGTCGCCGTGTTCTTGAAATGGTTAAGGACTTGGTTGATAATCAAGGGGCTATCTGTTTATCAGGAAATCATGAGTATATGTTTTTAACTTGGCTCGATGACCCAGAAGAAAGTTATGACCACTATCGTCGCAATGGTGGAGATACAACCATTAACTCTATCCTAGGTCGTCCCTTGGATGCACCAGTTGACGGAGTAGAAGATGCCAAGCGTGTTGCTACCGAAGCGGCAGATTTAGTCGAATTTATTCGTCAAATGCCATTTGTGGTAGAAACAGACAAGTATATCTTTGTTCACGCAGGTATTGATTTGACCTTGGACGACTGGCATGAAACTACAGATTATAAAAAAGTCTGGCTTAGAAAACCATTCCACGAAGCCGAAAATCATACTGGAAAAATCATTGTCTTTGGTCATACACCAGTCTATGGTTTGTTGAAGCAAGACCGAGGTACAGCTGAACTTTGGACTACAAAAGATGGCAAGATTGGCATGGACGGAGGAGCTGTTTATGGTGGTGTCCTTCATGGGATTGTCTTTACAGACCAAGGAATGACAGAACATCACTTTATCGAAAATGACGGCTTTGTCGCTGAAGATTAGTACTCCTAGCAGGGTATGGTCTTGTCAAAATATCAAAAACAATTTATAATAAATAGATACCCTGAAAGGAAGAGAATCATGAACTTAGAAGAATTGAAAAAACGACAGGAGAAGATCCGTAACTTCTCTATTATCGCCCATATTGACCATGGAAAATCGACTCTAGCAGACCGCATTTTGGAAAAGACGGAGACGGTTTCAAGTCGTGAAATGCAGGCTCAGCTTTTGGATAGCATGGATCTAGAACGGGAACGTGGGATTACCATTAAGTTGAATGCCATCGAGCTGAACTATACTGCAAAAGATGGGGAAACTTATATTTTCCACTTGATTGATACGCCAGGACACGTGGACTTTACTTATGAAGTTTCACGTTCGCTAGCTGCCTGTGAGGGAGCGATTTTGGTGGTTGATGCTGCTCAAGGAATTGAGGCTCAAACCCTTGCCAACGTGTATCTAGCCTTGGACAATGATTTGGAAATCATGCCAGTCATTAATAAAATTGACCTACCAGCTGCAGACCCTGAGCGCGTGCGTACAGAGATTGAAGATGTCATTGGTTTGGATGCCAGTGAAGCAGTTTTAGCTTCTGCCAAGGCTGGTATCGGTATCGAAGAAATCCTTGAGCAAATCGTAGAAAAAGTGCCAGCTCCAACGGGTGATGTTGCAGCACCACTCAAAGCCTTGATTTTCGACTCTGTTTACGATGCTTATCGTGGGGTTATTCTCCAAGTGCGTGTCATGGATGGAGTGGTCAAGCCTGGCGATAAGATTCAGCTCATGAGCAATGGCAAGACCTTTGATGTTACTGAGGTAGGTATTTTTACACCCAAAGCAGTTGGTCGTGATTTCCTTGCGACTGGTGACGTTGGTTATATTGCAGCTTCTATTAAGACGGTTCAGGACACTCGTGTGGGTGATACCGTTACCTTGGCAACCAATCCTGCGGCAGAGCCATTACATGGCTACAAGCAGATGAATCCTATGGTCTTTGCGGGTCTCTATCCAATTGAGTCAAACAAGTACAATGACCTTCGTGAAGCCCTTGAAAAATTGCAACTGAATGATGCTAGTCTTCAGTTTGAACCAGAAACATCTCAGGCACTTGGATTTGGTTTCCGTTGTGGATTCCTTGGACTTCTCCATATGGATGTTATCCAAGAACGTTTAGAGCGCGAGTTCAACATTGACCTCATCATGACAGCTCCATCTGTTATTTACAAGGTTAATTTGACTGACGGGGAGTCTATGGATGTCTCTAACCCATCTGAGTTCCCAGACCCAACCAAGATTGCGACTATTGAAGAACCTTATGTTAAAGCTCAAATCATGGTACCGCAGGAGTTTGTCGGAGCAGTAATGGAATTGGCTCAGCGCAAGCGTGGGGACTTTGTGACTATGGACTATATTGATGACAATCGTGTTAATGTCATCTATCAAATTCCACTTGCTGAGATCGTCTTTGATTTCTTTGATAAGCTCAAATCTTCAACACGTGGTTATGCAAGCTTTGACTACGAATTGTCAGAGTACCGCCCATCTAAGCTAGTCAAAATGGACATCCTTCTCAATGGAGACAAGGTAGATGCCCTCAGCTTTATCGTTCATAAGGATTTTGCCTACGAACGTGGGAAACTCATCGTTGATAAGCTCAAGAAAATCATTCCTCGTCAACAATTTGAGGTGCCAATTCAAGCAGCAATTGGACACAAGATTGTGGCTCGTACAGATATCAAGGCCCTTCGTAAGAACGTACTTGCTAAATGTTATGGTGGTGACGTTTCTCGTAAACGCAAACTCCTTGAAAAACAAAAAGCTGGTAAGAAACGCATGAAAGCCATCGGATCAGTAGAAGTCCCGCAAGAAGCCTTCCTCAGCGTCTTGAGCATGGATGAAGAATAAATTTTTAAAATAACTTTTTATTATTTATATGACGTTAATATAAGAAGAAAATGCTAAAGCAGACTTTAATGGTCTGTTTTTTAGTTTCTAAAACAAAAAATGTTTACTGTGTTTGTTTATGTGTTTGTTTTAATAAGTCGAACTATAAAAACAACAAAAATATAAAAAAAGAGACAAAAAACAACAGAAAATCATTGACAACGATTTCATATAGTGTTATACTTATAGCATAAAGTTAATGGAAAGAAGGGAAAACCTTATGGGATTAGATCATTTCTTTGACAAAAACCTTGTGTTTTGCTTAGAAGCGGATAATCAAGAACATCTCTTTGATCAGGTTGCAACTTTATTGGAAGAACGAGAAATCGTAACTCCAACTTATCGTGAAGCCTTGATCACGCGTGAAAAGTCATTTCCAACTGGCTTAGATATGGAATTTTTGGGTAAGGATTTGCCGAATGTGGCTATTCCTCATACAGATACGATTCATAATCTTGCCGAAAAAGTTGTGGTCGTTCGATTAGAAAAACCAGTGACTTTCCACAATATGATTGCGCCAGATAAGGAAGTAGAAGTATCCTTGCTCTTCTTTATCATTAATAACTCAAGTTCAAGTCAAACTAACATTCTTGCTCAGTTGATGGACTTCTTTACAGGAAATGGCCATTTGGAAGATTTGGCTAAAATTTCTGAACCAGAAGCTCTCTATACTTATATCTCTGAAGCAACCGCTTAATCTTGTCTATTAAAAATATTAAATCGGAGGAAATCCATATGATTAAAATTCTAGCTGCCTGCGGTGCAGGTGTTAACTCAAGCCACCAAATTAAAAGTGCTCTTGAAGAAGAACTTTCAAATCGTGGTTTTGATGTTCACTGTGATGCGGTAATGGTCAAAGACGTTAACGAAGATCTTATCAAAGGTTATGACATCTTCACACCAATTGCTGCAACAGACCTTGGTTTTGACCCAGGTATTCCAGTTATCGAAGCTGGACCAATCTTATTCCGTATCCCAGCTATGAGTGCTCCAGTATTTGACAATATTGAAGCAGCTATTAAAGAACACGGATTAAGCTAATTTTAATTTGTTAACATTCATATAACACAAAAAGGGAGGAACTGTTATGGATGCAATCTTCGGCCTAATCAAAGAATTTTTCACACCTATCTTAGATATGGGTGGACCTGTCATCATGTTAATCATTTTGACAGTATTGGCTTTACTTTTTGGAGTGAAATTCTCCAAAGCGCTTGAAGGTGGTATCAAACTTGCCATCGCTCTTACAGGTATTGGAGCTATCATCGGTATGCTAAATGGTGCTTTTTCAGCATCACTTGCAAAATTCGTTGAAAACACAGGTATCCAATTGAGTATCACTGACGTTGGTTGGGCACCACTTGCAACAATCACTTGGGGATCTGCTTGGACACTTTACTTCTTGCTCATCATGTTGATTGTCAACGTAGTGATGCTTGCTATGAAGAAAACTGATACACTTGATGTTGATATCTTCGATATCTGGCACTTGTCTATCACAGGTCTTTTGATTAAATGGTATGCAGACAACAACGGTGTGAGCCAAGGGGTTTCACTCTTTATTGCTACAGCAGCTATCGTCCTTGTTGGTGTGTTGAAAATTATCAACTCTGACTTGATGAAACCTACATTTGATGACCTTCTTAACGCTCCAAGTTCATCACCAATGACTTCAACTCACATGAACTACATGATGAACCCAGTTATCATGGTTTTGGATAAGATTTTTGAAAAATTCTTCCCAGGTCTTGATAAATATGACTTTGACGCTGCTAAATTGAACAAGAAAATCGGTTTCTGGGGTTCTAAATTCTTTATCGGTTTCATTCTTGGTATTGTTATCGGTATTATGGGAACTCCACATCCAATTGAAGGTGTTGCAGATGCAGATAAATGGCGTCTAGTTATCAAAGGTTGGTTGTCTCTTGGTTTGACAGCTGGTGTATCTTTGGAACTCTTCTCACTTATCGGTTCATGGTTCATCGCTGCCGTAGAACCACTTTCACAAGGTATTACAAACGTTGCTACTAAACGTCTTCAAGGACGTAAATTCAACATCGGTCTTGACTGGCCATTCATCGCTGGTCGTGCTGAAATCTGGGCTTGTGCCAACGTACTTGCACCAATCATGTTGATTGAAGCAGTGCTTCTTTCAAAAGTCGGAAATGGTATCTTGCCACTTGCAGGTATCATCGCTATGGGTGTTACTCCAGCTCTCTTGGTTGTAACACGTGGTAAATTGCTCCGTATGATTATCTTCGGAACACTCTTGTTGCCACTCTTCCTTCTTTCAGGTACACTTATCGCACCATTTGCAACAGAACTTGCTAAAGGTGTAGGTGCCTTCCCAGCAGGTGTGAGCCAAACTCAATTGATCACTCACTCAACTCTTGAAGGACCAATCGAAAAACTTCTTGGTTGGACAATTGGTAACACTACAACTGGTGATATCAAAGCAATCCTTGGTGCTGTAGTCTTCCTTGTATTCTATATCGGTATCTTTGCTTGGTACAGAAAACAAATGATCAAACGTAACGAAGAGTACGCAGCAAAAGCAAAATAATGCGCTCCTATAAAATGTAAATTGTTAAAGCTAGGTTGTCATACCATTAGGAGTGACAGCCTAGTTTTTTATAAACTATCAAGAAATCGGAGAAAATAATGGTAATTGAATTAAAATCGGAACAATTAAGTGTTCAATTTAACAGTTTTGGTGGGGCTCTTTCTTCTATAAAAGATGCTGAGGGTCTTGAGTATTTGTGGCAAGGGGATGCCACTTATTGGAGTGGACAAGCTCCTGTTCTCTTCCCTATTTGTGGTTCTTTGAGAGAGGATACAGCTTTCTATATAGATGAGAAGAGGCAAGAAAGCAAAGGAAAGATTCCTCGTCATGGTTTGGTTCGTAAGAAAGAATTTGAATTAGTTGAACAGACAGACAAGAGTGTAACTTTTGCAATTGAAGACGATGAGAATAGCTATCAAAACTATCCTTATCATTTCCGCCTAGAAATCACTTATATCCTTACTGGTAAGACAGTACGGACTCAATACAAGATTTTCAATAAAGAAACTAGCAAGGTCATACCTTACTTTATTGGTGGACATCCAGGCTTTAATTGTCCTCTACTGGATGATGAAGTCTATGAAGACTACTATTTAGAGTTTGAGAAAGAAGAGACTTGCTCTGTTCCACGCCCTTTCCCAGAAACAGGTATGTTGGATTTCCAAGATAGAAGTCCATGGCTAGAAGGTCAAAAAGAAGTAGACCTCAGCTATGATCTTTTCAGTACAGATGCAGTTACTTTAGATGAATTACAATCTAGAACAATTGCCCTTCGTTCTCGTAAACATGATAAGGGATTGAAAGTGCACTTTGCA
Organism: uncultured Streptococcus sp.; assembly: GCF_963516515.1. Lineage (GTDB taxonomy): Bacteria > Bacillota > Bacilli > Lactobacillales > Streptococcaceae > Streptococcus. The sequence continues at coordinate 53,510 of NZ_CAUQCJ010000010.1, forward strand.
GAGTTTCCAAACCTCATTATCTGGTCAACTTTGAATAAAGGTCCTTTCATTGCTTTTGAACCATGGTCTGGCTTGTCAACATCCCTTGAAGAAGGAAATCATCTAGAAGATAAGAAGAATGTTCGTCTCCTAGAACCTGGTCAAGTGGATCAAATTGGTTTTGACATCGAAATTTTTTAGTTAAAAAACACAAAAACAAACATTAACTGTTGACTTTTTCAGGAAATAGGAGTATATTATGTTTGTAAGCAACAAATGATGTTTGTAACAAACAAATAATCACTTGTTATATTCTCTTTCGTGGAGAAGGATTATTTCTAGGAAACTGATTTCCTAAACTTGAATAAGGTGTCATTCATCTCATTCAATCTAATTTGTCAATAAACTGCTAGAAAGTCTTTTGTAGGTAAACTGCTAGCTATAAAAGTCTTTACTAGCCTAGAAAAATAAAAAGGAGTATACAATATGTCTATTGTTATCGGTGCAGATGCTGCAGGTTTGAGATTGAAAGAAGTTGTGAAAGACTTCTTGGAAAAAGAAAACTTCCACGTTGTGGATGTTACAGCTGAAGGTCAAGACTTTGTTGATGTGACTCTTGCTGTTGCTGCAGAAGTAAACAAAGAAGAACAAAACCTTGGTATCGTGATTGATGCTTATGGAGCTGGTCCATTTATGGTCGCAACTAAGATCAAAGGAATGGTTGCTGCAGAAGTATCTGATGAACGTTCAGCTTATATGACTCGTGGCCACAACAACTCACGCATGATCACTATGGGTGCACAACTTGTTGGTGATGAATTGGCTAAAAATATCGCTAAAGGATTTGTTAACGGTAAATACGATGGTGGACGTCACCAAATTCGTGTTGATATGTTGAACAAAATGTGCTAATTAGATTACAGTAAGAAAGGTAAGTTAAAAATGA